>ONDV01000072.1 GCA_900316665.1 uncultured Lachnospiraceae bacterium | reverse complement strand
GTCAGTTTCCTCTTTTACACTTCTCTCTGGTTTTTGAAATGAGGCAGTCGTCTGACCCTCTGCAACGCCCTCCGTTGACTCCTTCAAGAATAAAATTTTGACTGTTGCAAACATAATTCCCATATCCTGTATCAGGCTTGGGTTGGCAATATAGGTTAAATCCATCTGTAGCTTATCATAAGGAGTCGTGTTGTATTTACCATAGACCTGTGCGTAACCTGTCAGCCCACATTTAGCCTGAAGCCTTAAGCGGAATTCCGGAAGTTCCTCTTCGTATTCTGCTGCAATCTCCGGTCTCTCAGGTCTTGGGCCTACAAATGACATATCACCTTTTAGTATATTGATAAACTGCGGAAGCTCGTCGATGCGGCACTTTCTGATCTTTCGACCAATCGGAGTGATTCTGGAATCAGCATCTCCTGTGGACAGGCGTGCCACACCGTCCTTTTCTGCGTCCACACGCATACTGCGGAATTTTAATACATCGAATTCTTTTCCGTCTTTTGTCAAACGGCGCTGGCGGTATATAACAGGACCGCCGTCATACTTCTTTATGAGGATTGATACCACAAGCATGACAGGAGAAGCTAACACCAGAAGTATCAGTGACAGGACAATATCAAACAGTCTTTTTATAAACAGATATTCCGGTCTCGGTCTATAGCGTTCCAGCCTCAGCATAGGTAGATGAAAGAGATGGACTTTCTGCGCACCGCTCATCATCACGTCGCCGATTCTGGGGATGACAAATGCCGTGATATGATTTTCAACGCAATACTTTATTATAATATTTCTATCATGGCTATGAACACCGGTCAGAAACACGACCTCAATATCATCAAGCATGGAAAGATTCTGCACACAGTCATCTGCTGAGCAGTTGCCAACTACATTGAATTTCTGCGTCATCCCATACTCGCTGATGAGGTCGGTCATGCCCTTCCTCATATCCCAGACTATAAATGTCTTCTTGGGTTTGAATTTCTTGAAGTACCATTTATGTACAGAGATACACCATATCGTTGACAATACAGCCTGTATTCCAAGCGCGAGTAGAAACGGTAGCACGTTCGGCAGATGCTTCATGAGAAGCCATGTGATTATATACAGAAAAAAGCCGGACAAGACGGCTGACAGCAACTGGCTGTAAACCATTTCGGATATCCTGCTGTATGACACCAGAAAAGCTTCATATGTCCTTCCGAATATGGTATAAAGCATGAGATATATGAAGATTACCAGGTAATTGCCCATTGAATAATATGGTGATGCTGTGGATTGCCACAGGAAAGCATACCATACGAAAGCAAATGGAGCAGTCATCAACAATACATTGATAAATTTTAGTCCTCTAAGCATTATATCATGCTCCAGCTTTTTCTCTCCATCCCGTTTCACGATGATTATCCTCTTCTTTTTTTCTTATAAAACACTACCGGCTTCCATAAGAATCCTCCGCAACCAATCCACCCTCAGGGTGTGCTTCGCCATCCGGCTCGGATTCCGAGCCGGCGCAAAATGATTCTTACCGCCCTTAAATAACGCTGCGCAACAGAGGCGACAAGCGGATCATCCGGGCATTTTTGATTGCGTGTCAGAGAGGACAATTGCATCGCATGACATACCATAATCAAGATTATAGCATTGATAAATACGGGACTGCAGAGCAAAAATAACTAAAAAATCAGATAATCTCGCTCAAAAAGTCCTGCAAACTGCCGCTTAGGAAACCGCATGTATCAATTCGGTTTCCATGTTGTCTTAATCTTTACTGTCTTTCCTTGAAGTCTCGTTATTAGATAATTGACATGACATGAAATACCCCCCCCCGAATTGTCAGACAATTCCGCCAACATCTGGGGAGAGGTCTCTCTGTCTTACTCTTAAATTTTCCTCACGGGAAGCTCACAACCCATAATCATATTATACACGAGCCTACCTATATTTCAAGACACATTTTGTACATAATTTAATGCTTAACCAAATCTTTACATTTCTAAAACTTCCCACATTAATAATGAGAATATTCGTTGCATCATCTCCCGAAATAAGTGTCGATTCCATCTGCCACTCCCGCCGCCATCCGGTTCTGGAAGGATGCATTTGCCATGTTGGAGTCATCAGAAGGATTGGTCATGAATCCGAATTCTATAAGCGTCATCGGGGACTTGCAGTAGTTGAATCCTGTCATGTCATCTCTTGGCTGGAGGCCCAGATTTCTCATCCCCGTGGCAGCACAGTAGGAATTCAATACATCGAGGGACAGCGACTTTGAAGCCGCAGAAAGATTCCCTACCCAGGCATTGTTTGGAGTGGGGTAAAGTGTCATGGCTCCATTTGCAGCTGATGATCCTGCTCCGTTCGCATGCAGACGGATGTAGGCGTCAGCGCCTTTTGAATTAGAAAATTCAGCCCGCTCTGCGTTTGAAATATTCACGTCATTTGATTCGCGGGTCAAATAAACCGTATATCCCCGCCTCGTCAGCTCGTCGCGAATCTTCCCCGCCATCGTCATCGTAAGCTGGTACTCATAAATTCCGGTCGTGGTTCCGCGCGTGCCGCCTGTCACGCGGGCTTTTGCCTTCCCGCTGCCGGGGCCTACGGGCTCCGTATTTGAATCTCCCCGTGACTGGTGTCCCGGATCTATTACTATGACGATCCCGGACTTGGACTGAGCCGGCGTCTGGTCTGCCTGCTGTGTGTTCGAAGTGCTGCCGGCATTTGCTGACGGATCCTGACTTTCTCCGGTGCCGACCTTGTTCTCAGTTTTCTTCTCCGAGTTTTCTTGAGATTTTTCGTCGGTCTTTGACTCTTTTTCGTCTTTACCGGATCTCTTCGCGTCCTTCCCGGACTTATTTCCAGATTTCTTTACGTCTTTGCCGGAAGCAGCATTCTCGGCTGCCTCGCTCTTCACTTTGGCGGACTCCCTGCCCTTCCTGTTCGACACCCCGCCCGGTAACAAGGCTGATATGATGATCCATACAACAAGAGCCGTCACAGTAAGCGCAGCAGCGATTAAAATTTTTTTCTTCTTTTTCATTTTTCAAATCTTTCTAGAATATTTCTCGTCATTCAAAGCAGGCTCTGTCGCCACAGACATCCCGAATCAATATTCTCTGATTCGTATATGATGACCTGTTTCAGGTTCGACGAATAATTCGCCTACATTTTATACCTATTCTATATTATCCTTCAACTGATTTGAATGGAATAAGTTCCGGATATGAGCAGTAATTCATGCCTGGTAGAAATCTATTGAATTCTTGACTAAAACTTCCCACATCAATAATGAAAATTTTCGTCGCAAGGATTCATTTGCTTTTTGCCAAGAGATGTCACAGTGGTGGCTCACAAGTTGTGTTTTTCTGTTTGCTCGCACGCGCTTATTAGCGGCTCTCTGAC
>ONDV01000007.1 GCA_900316665.1 uncultured Lachnospiraceae bacterium | reverse complement strand
TTGTCAGAGAGCCGCTAATAAGCGCGTGCGAGCAAACAGAAAAACACAACTTGTGAGCCACCACTGTGACATCTCTTGGCAAAAAGCGAATGAATCCTTTGCGACGAAAATTTTCATTATTGATGTGGGAAGTTTTAGTCACTTATTTTATGTTGAAGCAGGATCGTCATTAAATTATAATATGATTACAGTGTGAAACATGAAGTGGCGCGCATGCGTTTTGAAAGGAAAACATATGGCAGAAAACATCTCTATAGAGAACATACCTGATCCTGATGAATGGACTGTCACAGTCGAGCTTGATGACGGTTCCGAGATGGACTGCGAACCTCTGACAATCTTTGATGTAGATATGCAAAACTATATTGTACTGCTGCCGGTCGATGAAAATGGCCTTCCTTCAGAGGAACAGGTATACATTTACAGATATTATGAAGATGAAAAAGGCGAACCATCCCTTGGAAACATAGAATCAGACGAGGAATATGACAAAGTCTCAAAGCGGTTCGATGAAATTCAGGACTCTCTCTGACATATATCCTCCGTC
The DNA here is from genome assembly GCA_900316665.1 of uncultured Lachnospiraceae bacterium. Classification (GTDB taxonomy): domain Bacteria; phylum Bacillota; class Clostridia; order Lachnospirales; family Lachnospiraceae; genus Lachnocurva. The sequence continues at coordinate 82,480 of ONDV01000007.1, read as the reverse complement.
ATCTCGCGGAGAAATCTGGAAGGATAAGCCCTCTTATTCCGGTCATTCTCTATGGTACAGATAACAAGTTCTTTTCGGGCTCTTGTAACCGCTACATAGAACATTCTGCGCTCTTCCTCCATTTCTGCATCTTTTACTGCCTTATATGATGGAGAACTGCCTTCAACGGCATCCAGAATAAATACGGTATCGAATTCCAGACCCTTGGAACCGTGAAATGTCATAAGAGACACAGTTTCGTCAGGATCTTCCCTGTATCTGTTTTCCTCTTTATTATTCATCTCATTGAGAAATTCAATGAAGGTCTCCGTCTTTTTAAAATGCGATGATTCCTCATTGATCAAATCCAGATATTGCATGTAATCACCCTCCTGTCTTCCGTCTGATTCTTCGCGTGATTTTACGAAATCATCATACATAAGTCCTCTTCTGAAATAACTTATCTGAGCAAATGGAGGCAGGGTCGATGCAAAAGAGAGATTTTGAAAAAAAAGCCGAAGATTCTCTCTTGCTCTCATATTCCCGGTATCGAGAAGACATCTGCTTTCAGACACCACCTCTTCCCGGAAAGAATCTCTTGAGATAAAGCGTTCAGGTCTGTTGATGATCCGAAGATAATCAGACCTCCGACCACTTCCGGACATTATCTTAAGATAAGAAATAATGTCATCTACAATAAAAATATTATAAATGCTGCCCCTGTTTCTATACGAATAACTTATTCCGGCAGCAGTCAGATCCGACTCTATGAAAGCAGATGATATTCTGTGCCTGAACAGTATGCCGATCTTCGTCGGCTTATTTATTCTTGAAATAATCTCTTTTGTGATATATCCCGCTTCCTCTGCTCTATCAGCAAATGACTTTACGGATATCATTCCTCTCTCTGAAGAAACTGCCGTCTGCTGCTTCTGAAACCTAATTTTATTGTGAGAGATAAGTCTTTTAGAATGATCCAGTATTGAAGAAGCGCATCGGTAATTATTTGAAAGATAAATGATTCCCGTTTCAGGACATGCTTCGGTAAATTTCTTCAATATGCCGGGATCCGAGCCTCTGAATCCATATATTGACTGATCATCATCTCCCACCATAAAAATATCAGTCTTCTTCCCCTTAATCAAAAGAAGCAGCCTGAACTGGATCGGATTCATATCCTGTGCCTCATCTATAATAATTACATCGAATCGGTTTTTCCAATATGATAAAATCTCAGGATCCTGAAGAAGTTTTTCATGTGACAAAAATAATATGTCATCAAAATCAAGCCGTTTCCTCTCGGATTTCATTTTAATATATATATCTTCTGCTTCGGCATATTTCTTCGATTTGTCCTGACATTTATCCCCTGAATCATTTCTCTTTGAAAGAACTGAAAAAAAATCTGAAAGCATCCGGTCATCAGTATGAAATCCCGCCAGTTTAAGCGCGAATCGAGCCATGTTTTTCTTCTCATTCTCATTCAAAATACTTCTTATATCATATCCGAACGATTCTCTGAGTACGCGAAAAAAGACAGAATGGAATGTGCCGAAATGCACATTCGATCCTGTCTTATCTGATTCCCTGAAACGTCTGCATACAGATTCAGCCGCATCTCTTGTATAAGAAATCACAAGAATGCGATCCGGATCATAGCCCCGCTGCAATAAATAGGATATTCTGTTTATGATCACATAAGTCTTTCCTGAACCTGGTCCTGCTATTACGAGGAGCGAAGACCCATTCCATTTGATTGCGCTGTCCTGAGATATATCTAACATTCATTTCTCCGGACATACAATAAAAAACCTGCTTTTCTATTTTACAATGCTTCCTTTAATTTTGCAATTGCATCGTCTATCCTTTTTATTGATTCATCATGACCCAGTATCTCAAGCAGCTGAGTAGCTCCTCCGGGTGTACTCATTTTTCCCGAGAGTGCTGTCCTTATCGGCCACATTACCTGACCATTCTTATAGCCCTTCCCGGAAGCAAATGACTTTAGCATCTCATAAAGACTGTCATTCGTAAAATCAGCCGCATCACTTATCACCGGTCTCACCTCAGTCAGTATCTGAAGAGACAGCTCCGGTGTAGTCTTCATCTTCTTATGAGAATACATGGAGATGTCATACGGGATCACGCCATTCAGAAAATCAATGTGTTCACCGATCTCAGGAAAAGTCTCTATTCTCCCCTGAACAAGACTTGCTATCTTTTCTGCGTCAAACCGGTCTCCCACAGCATCCTTAATATAAGGTTTGGCTTTCTGATAGAATGCCTCAGGAGTCATCTTCCTTATATATTCTCCGTTCATCCATTTCAGCTTGCCATAATCAAATACAGCCGGGGATTTATTGATTCTTCTGTAATCAAATTCCTTTACAAGTTCATCAAGTGTAAAAAGCTCCCTGTTTGATTCCGGACTCCAGCCCAGAAGCGCTACGAAATTAACAATGGCTTCATTTAGAAAACCCTGCTCGACCAAATCTTCATAAGAGCTGTGTCCGCTCCTCTTCGAAAGCTTCTGATGGTTCTCATTTGTAATCAGCGGGCAGTGAATATATACCGGGACTTCCCAGCCGAAGGCTTCATAGAGTCTGTTGTATTTCGGACTTGATGACAGATATTCATTTCCTCTTACAACGTGAGTGATGCCCATCAGATGATCATCGACTACGTTAGCAAAATTATAAGTCGGAAATCCATCAGACTTTATAAGGATCATATCGTCCAGTTCGTTATTGTTTACGGTAATATCCCCGTATATTTCGTCATGAAATGTAGTCGTGCCCTCTGTCGGATTATTCTGTCTTATGACATAAGGTTTTCCCTCCTTAAGATTCTTCTCTACTTCCTCAGGAGAGAGATTAAGACAGTGCTTGTCATAAACGGAGATTTCCTTGGTACTTCCGTCAGGAAGCTCTATAGTCTTTTTCAGGCTGTTAAGACGCTCTTCATCACAGAAGCAATAGTAAGCCTCACCCTTATCAATAAGCATTTTGGCATACTTCATATAGATGCCGGCCTTCTGTCTCTCGCTCTGAACATATGGACCGCATCCCTTGTCTTTATCAGGGCCTTCATCATGTACAAGCCCCGTATCTTTAAGAGTCTTGTATATAATGTCAACCGCGCCCTCTACATATCTCTCCTGGTCAGTATCCTCAATTCTAAGTATGAAATCACCGCCGGCATGCTTTGCTATAAGATATGCGTATAAAGCTGTCCTTAGATTTCCCACATGCATTCTTCCTGTCGGTGACGGTGCGAAACGTGTTCTGATTTTTTTCATTTTTTCTCCTTTCGGGAATAAGCGTTATTTCTTTTCAATCCGCAGATCCTGTCTACTGAATGAATTATCTCAAGTACTTCAGACACATAATAATCATTTTCCTTCATAAGCCTGTCAATATCATCTCTTTCCGATTTCACAGTCTCTCTTGTCACGCTGATGGCCGACTTCAGCCTTTCAAGCTTCTCAGTCAGCGACTCTTCAGTTTTCTTAAGCTCATCATCATCGAGAAAGGCTTCTATATGCTCTGTCCACATGGCAGCATCATTAAGCCCCAGCTGATTCAAAAGATCCTTGAATCTGTCTTCCTCGATTGAAAGTTCCAGATTATTCTTCCGGTATGTTTCCGTATCTTCCACCATGCTCTTATATAGCCCATACATATATTCAAGCTGGGACGCAGACTCTATTTTATACCTTGTAATATTATAATCAACCGCACTCTTCACATTGGCATATTTCATTCTCGTAACATTCAGAAGACTGATACAGCTGTTCAATGATCTTATTACGCTCTGTTTAGTCCTCCCCAGCCTGCTGCCGGAAAAATAAAGCCCGGCGGCAGCAAGAGCGCCTATAAAAAGCGCCAGCGAAAAGAATAGAGACGAGCCTGCGCCTGTACTTTTATTTATAACAAAAGACAAAAGAATTAAGACCGTGAAAAGCACAAGCGACACTATCGAAAGATTTCTAACCAGTCTGATTTCAGCATTTAACCTGTCACGTCTCATCTCAAGGCGGGCTTTTTCACCCTCCATGGAATACATATCTTTTTTTACTCTGCCCTCATAGACTTCGTTTTCCTTCATCCTTTCGATTATGCCGGGAAGTTCCTCTCTCTCCTCGTCAATCATTCTGAATTCTTCTTTATTAAGTCTTTTGGGCGTATTTCTGAATGACTCACGGCTTTTCAGAAGATCATTGATATGACCGGCCGTGACTTTAAGCTTTCGTCCGGTCTCATCATCAGCCTCCCGTATCCTTTTTATGTCATCAAGATACTCGGATACAGCTCTTGATTCCCTCCTGCCCGATTCTATATCCTTGGTCATCCTTACTATCTGTTCGCAGGAATCCAGAATATATTTCTCGATATTCCTCGGATCATCGGTCCTCTCCAGGTCGTCAAGCTGCTCCTGAACACGCTCAAAATTATCATCTATAGAATTTTTCTTCTTGCTGCCAAAGATAGAAAATGCCATATCATCACATCCTTGAAGATCGTATATATTCTTTTTTCCAATGACTTATTTTTCTGCCGGCGCCGGTCTTATCAAATTCCTTCCTGGTTATTTTATCCTTCTCGGAATTATAATAATCAATTACGGAATTAACAAATGACGGCTTAATAAGATATTTTTCAACCACATCATTAAACTTTTCCCGGTTATCCGTGCAAAGCCAAATAAGCAGCAACATCTTTAAGGATTCAGGATCTCTTCCCATCCTGTATGCCGTATCAAAAGACCGCGAAGCTTCATCAGTCATAAAAAGCCTCATATAGATACAGCCCATGTTATGATATATCTTTCCGGACTGTTCCGAATTCAGATCATATCTGTCTTTATTTCGAATAATTGACAAATATTCATACAGACTGTCCTCCAGTCTTCCCTCATCAAGCATTCTGTCAGCTCTCATCTTCACACATTCATATTCTCCGAGATTTTCGACAGACTGCGATATTTTAGAAAGCGAATCTATCTCATCTTCGGAGAAAAGAGCATTTGATGAAAGAATATGATCAATGAAAATATGAAGCGGAGCTTTGCTGTCAATAAGAGACTCAAGATCTCTTTTCAACTTTTCATCTCCAAGCTCCGATCCGATCCAGTCTGTAAGATCATGACTTATGAAAGAAGATCCGATAGTATATATGTTTTCTGCTATCAAATATGACAATTCTTCTATGGAATAGACATTCTTTCCCGCTTCTTCAAAGAAAAACGGCACCCCTGCCAAACCATGACATAATATAAGCTCACTCATATCATTCCTCCGAAGAAGACGACACTTCTATATTCCATTCCCTGCCTGTTCCCGGTGAGATTTCCCCGAATCCATGATCTACGATTTTAACAATACATGTCCTGTCACTTGTCGGTATTGCGGTCATAGACAGTCTGGAAATGATATTATCTCTTCCGCCCAGACCTCTGAGCTTTACATTCTGTTCCACAGCACTTCTTTGTCCCGACTTTTGAATATAAAAGCTGATCTCCGGCGAGCCGGAGATGATCACATCTATACTTTCCCGGCTTGAATAGCTGCTGGTCCCGGATGACAGCAGCTTCAAATACCTTTGACCGTTAACATCATTCACTTTTACCGATAGAGTAAATTTTAAATCATGATCTCCTATATAAGAATAATCCCAGCTTCTTCCTTTTGATACCATGCCGTCAAGGCAGATCCCCTTTGAATAAAGATTTTTTCCGATAAAGACCCGCCTTCCTTTCAAAAGATATTCCCTTGAAAGATCAAGCCAGCCTCCGTCAAAACCGTCTCCGACCAGATACACTGTCCTGACGTCTGTATCATCCAGAATTTTTTTGCAAAGAGACATAAATTCAGCATCTCTTTTTACGCCGTGCATCTCATTATCAGTCTCCAGTATTTTTACCGGAGATGGTTTTTGATCATCATCGTGTGTAAGAATAAAAGACCTTACCATAAGACCGCTTGCGTCAAAGAGAGCTATACTGCCTGTCTTCAAAGGGATACTTTGACTAAGGGAGTAATAACAAAAACTTTCCAAATGATCAGACACTATTATCCTGTCCGATGGTATGCCAAGTTTTGTAAGAGATATGGTGATAGATTCCGTGATTTCTTTACTGTTATCTTCGACCGTTACCGCCACGCATCCGATCTTTTCCGGTAAAAGCGGCACTCCGTTTAATTCCATTACATATCTCAAAAATTCAGATAAAATATCTCTTGCGTGAAATCTCCCGCCGGAAATTGTCACATCCTTGTCATGAACAGCTGATTTTAACAGATCCCGTACTTCAGCAGCCTGACCTGCCTCACATGCTCTTATGGCATCTCTTCCGAAAAGCCATTTCTTTTCAGTATTTGATATAGCCGCTGATGTAGGGATCAGATAATCCTCTACTCCCATGACAAGAGAGACTGTCTCAGGCTTGCCGTCAGGATTTACGGCATAGCTTGACACAGTATGACTTATACCCAGATCAATTCCATAAAAAAGACTATCCATAGTGCCTCTTATCATAAGGGTTTAAATACTTTAGCTGTCAGCGCATCAAGAAATGCGTATTTCTCTATGTCCCGAAGACCATTTTTATCTGAAGGTCCGGCTTCTTTTAAAAGAATCTCATTCAATCTGCCGTAGCGGTTTTCTTTTTCGGATCTACGGCATAAAAGAGATCCCGACTTCATTACATTTCCCGGCTCATTTTCTTTCATTATCTCATAAGTCATCTCTTCATCAGAGAAAAGAACAAACCATTTGACATAGATACCGCTGTACATTTCTTTCATACGGCTTGTCCTTACGCTTCCGTCTTCTTTATACCGTATGATTATATCCTGTCCCGGCAGATCCTTAATAGAGATAATCGTCCTGTCATATATTTTATATTTATACTGGATCTTCTCAGGCGCTTTCATAAAGAAATCAAAATAAATTTTGCGAGAAAGAAAATTCTCCATCAGCTCTTTCAAAATATCATTCTCTTCATCTGAAAGGCTGTCGCTTTCACACAAATATTTCATAAGCGCGACAGGAATGCTCTCGTTATTCTCATATCCCGCCCTGACAAGTCTGAAAAGATACGAGAAGAAATACGGATCCGGAGTTACTTTCCCATGAATATATTCATGAGAAAAATATGTAAGAAAAGCCTCCGTAAGCATTTTGTCAGGGCCGGGTTCCCGGCCGGTATATACCTGAAAAGCCTCTCTCGGATACGGAACGGAATTGTCTGTATAAAGAATCAGGATTATTGTCTTTTCCGCCAGTTCGAAAATGTTTATATTACTTTGGTAAGCCGTCAGAAAAAACCTGCTCATATTCCGAGCTGAACTTATATATTTGTTTTTTAATAATTCCAATGTCTCATCTGTATAAAAACCGCTGAACATAAGGTTGGCGCTTGCTTTTATTATAAAATCAGCTGCCTTTTCATCCTCAGTTTCAGTCTCATCAGACAGAAGATTAAGTTCTTCTTTTGCCGGGATCTTATAAACGTACTGCCTCATCATAAACTTAAGAGCATCATCAAAGAAGCCATGCCTGATACCGAAGAGAAGACATATTCTTCTCATTTCGGGATCCGGCATATGCTCTTTCCTGTGGTTCCATAAATAAGCTCCCAGATATTCATTAGAATTCTTATCTTCATTGATCATGATCTTACGGAGACTTTCATTCAAAAATCCCGGTCTTATGAAATCAGATGATAAAATGATCTTTGCAATCTCAGGATCATCGAGAATATTATCGCCTGTATCTGAATGACTCAAGTATGTTTTGATCCTGCAGAAATCATCCGAATAGTCATCGGACGATATATCGTTAATGACCCTGTCTGTATCATAAAGATCCCGCGACGAATATCTTACTCCTCTTCCATCCTCAATAAAGATTCTGTAATTTCTGTCAAAAATCCTTACATATGACATGCCGTTTATTACAGGCACCATCTCAGGACTGGAAACAGAATTCTGATAGACGACAAGCCTTACCGCGCTTTTCAGAAAGACATGGACTCTTCTGGTAAAAAGTATATCCTGCCTGAAACCCATCTCCCTTTCAGGCCATATATTACGCCGCATAAGATCATGATAAAGGATCAGCGTATCTTCATTAACAGTATGTTCCATAGCTGAACTTATGGCAAACGCATCCGACTCTCTCCGGTATTCCTCGTATATTTTTCCGTTCTCATTCTTATGAGCCACTACGGAAGAATACAGAAAGGCCTGCTTTTCATATGAAAGGGTGCCGGGATATCTGAAATACATCAGTACCTTCTCAGGAAGAGCCATGCTGCTGTCGTTGGGAAGGCATTCCATGTAAAACTCATATATTCCCGCAACAGGTAAATTTTTTTCAATCGCGAGAAGATACCATCTTGCGTCAAGTGGTTCTTTCCTTTTGCCGCGAATCATATATCTTACTATTTCGGTAAGAAGTTCATCACTGTTTTTCTCATTATATGTATTTATTAATATAGAAAGCGTATCCGGCCTGAAAGCAGGATCTGACGCCATAAGGTCAGTGATCCTCTTATAGATCGAGTCACTGAAGACTTTTTTCTTATAGGCAAAATGTAAAATCTTTCTGACAAAAGGATCATTGATGTCAGTAAGAAGATTGGGATTATCAGCTGCTACAAGGTAGGCCTCAAGTATGAAAAAGGGACTGTTGTAACCGTTCATCACCCACTGGCGGATAGCTTTCAATTTGAGAGACTTATCGGCTCTGTACTCATTCCTTACTGACAGGAGTATGAGAAAAAGTCTTGGATCCTCAGGACTCATCTGGAAAATTTTCTCGATCTCGACCGTCAGCTTCTCGGTGTCATCCTTGTCGATCCCCATGAGAATGAGAAGATACAAAAGAAAAGCCCACTCAGGACTCTTTCTGTCAGTTATACTTCTTCTCAGTATCTCTATAGCAGACAGAGCGTCCCGTCTTTCATTAGCCATTATTAATCCATAGACATTAAAAAGCGCATACCAATGGCTGGGCTTATATGAAAGAAATCCGTTTTCAAGTTCAGCTTCATCTCTTTCTTTCGCAGTAACTGCCGTGATGGCATCGCGGAGATCCCGGAGAAATTCGACAGGAGAAGAAATTCCAAGCCTCATTGAAATATATGAAGAACAGGCGCCATGAATAAGATATCCGGCAGCCAGATTTTTTCTTCTTCTATCCATCTCCTTTTCCGTATCGGGAGATGCGGTAATAAGAAAATCAAATTTATTCCTGTCTGATGTTACGGTTATGGTTCCGTAATTAAGTCCGCAGTGAAGCGCATCTCTTTTTATCACAAAACCAATATGGCATTCTCTGCCAAGAAAATCATTTTCTCTTATATGAGTCTTTTCGAGCTCTATAAAAGAAGAATCTGTGCTTATTTTAACGGAGAGATATCCCCATGTATTCTTTAACAAGGTGATCGACCCAGCAGTATCGACCTCCATTCCGATAAATTTCTTCTCACGGCAGCCGGCAGTGATCCTGACAGGATCCTTAAGTCCTGCATCGGAAAGAAAGTTCTCAAAATTTATCTGTGATGGAATGGCGTTTTTGTATCCTCTGTAAATAAGCGAAAGATTTGTATCAGCAGACTCCATGAATTCAGCAAAATCGCTTCTGTAGAACAGATTCATGGCAGACTGGATATCATCCTCTGAAAGCATGAGAAAATCTTTCATATTGCAGATATCACGGTTCTTTGCACTTATTTTGGATTTTGAAAAAGAAAATTTAAAAGGCAGAGTCGTCTCAAATCTGTTTAATACAATAACGAATTCACCCGTCAGCAAATCTCCGGGATAGAAGATAGTATCCGTAAGCGAAAAGCTCACGGATACATCAGTACCACTTATCACGGAATTTTTTATAATAACATAAGGCGAGGAAGAGTATACAGCGCCATTTAAGGTCACTCCATTCGTTGACTTTACAGAAAATGACCCTGTCTTCTCATGATTCCATATGAAATTCATCGTAAGCTCGCTGCATGACAGAACGACCTTGGGTACAGGGTCATCCTGCCTGTCCTGAGAGAGCCTGCGTATTCTCTTTCTTACCGCGTTATCTTCCATGACAGAATCTTATTATTTCCCGTATTTCTTTGCAAAATATTCTTCTATTCCTTTTGCTGCTTCCTTGCCTGCGCCCATGGCGAGTATGACTGTAGCCGCTCCTGTAACAGCATCGCCTCCGGCATATACACCAGGTCTTGATGTAGCTCCTGTGTCCTCTTCAGCTATTATGCAGCCCTTCTTATTTACATCGAGGCCTTTTGTAGTCGAGGAAATAAGGGGATTGGGAGAAGTTCCGAGCGCCATTATTACTGTATCACATTCTATATCATGCTCTGAACCCTTGATCTCCACAGGTCTTCTTCTTCCTGACTGATCAGGTTCACCGAGTTCCATGTTAATAAGCCTTATGCCTGTGACCCAGTCATTTTCATCTGTAAGGATCTCAACGGGATTTTCAAGAAGATTAAAAATCACACCTTCCTCTTCAGCATGGTGCACTTCTTCCTTTCTGGCAGGAAGCTCTTCCATGGATCTTCTGTAGACGATGTGGACCTCGGCTCCAAGCCTTAAAGCAGTTCTGGCAGCATCCATAGCAACATTTCCGCCGCCTACTACCACTACCTTCTTTCCTCTCTGGATAGGAGTATCCTCGTCCTTGAAGGCTTTCATCAGATTATTTCTTGTCAGATATTCGTTTGCGGAAAAAACACCGTTGGCCTGCTCTCCGGGGATTCCCATAAATCTTGGAAGTCCGGCACCTGAACCTATGAATACCGCCTCGAATCCTTCCTTCTCAAACAGATCATCTATGGTAAGCGTCTTTCCAATGACAACATTCTTCTCGATCTTTACACCGAGATTTTCTACATTTTCTACTTCCTTCTTCACGACCTTTTCTTTCGGAAGACGAAATTCAGGAATACCATAAACGAGCACTCCTCCGGCTTCATGAAGAGCCTCGAAGATCGTTACATCATATCCGTCTTTTGCCAGATCTCCCGCACATGTGAGTCCGGAAGGACCAGCTCCGATCACTGCCACCTTATGACCGTTCTTCTCTTTATTTGAGGACGGTCTTATGTTATGCTCTCTTGCCCAGTCAGCCGTAAATCTTTCAAGCTTTCCGATTGCGACCGGTTCGCCCTTGATTCCCCTTATGCACTGACCTTCGCATTGAGTCTCCTGAGGACATACTCTGCCGCAGACTGCCGGAAGAGAAGAAGATTCAGAAATTATCTCATATGCCTTCTCGAAATTCCTGTTCTTTACTTCCTGGATAAAGGCAGGAATATTTATTGATACAGGGCAGCCTCCGACGCATCTGGGATTCTTGCAGTTCAAGCATCTTGAAGCTTCCTCAACCGCCTCATCTTCAGTGTATCCGAGACAAACCTCGTCAAAATTCTTTGCCCTGACTTTCGGATCCTGTTCGGATACTGGTACTCTCTTAAGAACATCTGCTGCCATTATTTGTCACCTCCGCATAAACCGCAACCACCGTGATGTGTCTCGCCTTCTTCGAATTCAAGCTTCTTTCTGCCCTCTTCGGTCTTGTACTGTTTCATTCTCTTCATAGCCAGATCGAAATCGACAAGATGTCCGTCAAATTCAGGTCCGTCCACACAGGCGAACTTGACCTTTCCGTCTACTATCAGCCTGCATGCGCCGCACATTCCTGTACCGTCAACCATAACAGGATTCATTGAAACAACAGTATGAATACCAAGTTCCTTTGTAAGAAGGCAGACAAATTTCATCATTATCATGGGACCTATGGCAACGCAATGGTCAAACTCACGTCCTTCATTTACAAGAGACTTCAGGCAGTCGGTTCCCATCCCGTGAAAACCATAAGTACCATCGTCTGTTGTAACATGATTGTCAGAAACGGCATTCATCTTGTCTACATAGAAAAGGAGATCTTTTGTCCTCGAGCCCATTATTACAGTCACGGGGACATCATGCTCATGAAGCCATTTCACCTGACAGTAGACAGGTGCTGTACCGAGACCGCCGGCGATAAAAACGATCTTCTTCTTTTTCGTCTCTTCAAGATTTTCCTCCACGCAAAGGTCTGAAGGATTTCCGAGAGGTCCTACGAAATCATGAAAGCTGTCACCCTCATTTAATTCTTCCATTTTTTCTGTAGAAGCGCCTATCATCTGGACAACTATTGTAATCGTACCTTCATTTCTGTCATAGTCACAGATGGTAAGAGGAATTCTCTCAGACTCCTCATCCGTTCTTACGATCACGAACTGTCCCGGAAGACATGATCCGGCAACTCTCGGAGCTTTCACGACCATCTCGAAGATCTTGTCAGCGAGAAGCTCCTTTTTCACTATTTCATACATAGCATCTCTCCTTATCTATTGCTTTTCCATCAGCTGAAGTATACAAGTTCATCCTCCGGCTTATCGGCCGGCTCTATGGAGACCGGATAGAGAACCGGTCCTTTACCATGATACTCTCTGGCAAATTCGTTTTTTACTTTTGCCTTGATTTTTATCCAGCTCTTGTGAGCTATCTTGTCGGAATCCGGATAAACGCATTTAAGTCCCAGAAACTGAATATCTTCGACACAGCAGGTCATCGCAAATCTGCCGGGAACGAAAGTCCCGCTTTTAAGCTTCTTCTTTCCTTCCCTGGGATTGTAGACGAGAGCCAGAAAAGATACGGTCTTTCCATCGTATTTCTTAGGGTTGTCCATGGCATCCATAAACCAGAGAGCATAATCGGAATCATCAAGATCTATCTCGTCCGCTTTATCATTAAATGGCATCTCGTCAGGTCTGTTGTCTACTGTTCCGTCTGAACGCTCATATACGATCTGAGCCGGTCTGTTTATTGATTTCACGGAAGCCCTGAATTTACTCTTTGGCGTATCATCATCACAACGGTTAAAAATGATAACATCCGCATGCTTAAGCTGCTCTACCATGATCTTTCTCATATTAAGAAGATACATCTGAAAATCAGCAGCATCTGCCGTGGCCAGAGACTGGACTATCGTCCAGTTCTCAGGAAGCACCTTTCCGGAATATACATCATCTGTTTCCCATGTGCCGTTATATTCTATGAATACGCAGTCAGGCTCATAGGCACTGTCAAGTTTTTTTAAGTTTTCTTTTGTAAAATCCGATTTATCTTCGGACATTACTACTGTAGCATGGATCTTTTTCAGCCGCTCGGTATCATATTCAGTGTCTCCGTCTTCGCATGCTATGATAAGTATGCTGTCACAGTCATCGCCGAATCCGTTTTCAAGAAGCGTCTCTTCTATCAATGAAGTTTTGCCGCTGTCCATAAATCCTGTAAAGAAATATACGGGTACGTCTTCCATTTATGCTCCTTCTTAAAGTCCGAAAGCTTTTCTTATTTTGTCCTCGGAAAGGTCGGTTCCGATCACAACGAGCTTTCCCGTCACATCAGGCTCGCCTGTCCTGATTTCATATTCCCCGTCAACCAGATCAAAATAATACCAGTCTTTTCCGGTTGATGGAACAATTCCCTTGGAACGAACTATATATCCATAATCAGATCCGGAGAATGCCGAAAGTGCGCTTTCAATAGTCTCCTTCTTGAATTTATGCGGTGTCTCAATACCAATCGTCTGAAATACATCATCTGCGTGATGGTGATGATGACAATGGCCGTGTTCATGTTCATCATCATGGTGATGACAAGGTTCATCATCATGGTGGTGATGACAATGCTCATGCTCATCATCATCATGGTGATGACAATGCTCGTGCTCATGCTCTTCCTCTTCGTGATGCATCTCAGCCAGAGTCTGTACCGCCAGATTGTCCTGTCCCTCAAGAGTCTTTAATATCTGAGCTCCGTCAAGCTCATCCCAGGGAGTGGTAATGATAGTCGCACTGTCATTCAGCTTCTTAATCTCGTTAACACAAAATTCCAGACTTTCCTGATCAGCTTTCTGTGTACGTGAGAGAATAATAACTGTCGCGTGAATTATCTGATCAGAGAAAAACTCACCGAAAGCTTTCATCTGCTTTCTTGCCTTCAATGCATTGATTACCGTGACAAGAGCATTCATACTTACATCTTTTTCTTCTTTCACGACATCCATTACTGAAACCATAACATCTGAAAGCTTTGCAACTCCCGACGGCTCAACAAGAATCCTGTCAGGATGGTATCTGTCTATGACTTCATGAAGATTCTTTGTGAAGTCGCCGACCAGAGTACAGCAGACGCATCCGCCATTTATTTCAGATACTGTTATTCCGGTATCTTTAAGAAAACCGGAATCAATTCCGATCTCACCGAATTCATTCTCAACGATTACGATTTTCTCATCTCTGAAAGCCTCTGCAACCATCTTCTTCATAAAAGTGGTCTTGCCGGCTCCCAGAAATCCCGACACAATATCAATCTTTGTCATTTCTTCTCTCCATCCGTGAAAATATATAACCCTTTATATAGAGGTGTCAAAAAATCTTTGTTACTTATTTATGATCACGACTGATTTCGTCGTTTCAAACCCTTACAGGCTCTTACATTTTGTCAGGCGCCGAAAATCCCAGCATATCAATGCATTTATTCAGGATATTCATGGCCAGTCTCACAAGAGATACAGCATTTTCTCTTTCTCTGACATCTTCAATAGCAAGGATCTTAGTCTCATGATAAAATTTATTTAATTTCTCCGAAAGATCATAAATATAAGCGCATATCCTTGACGGAGCAAGCTCATCTGCCGCCTGTCTGACCGCCCTCTGGAAACCGGATATAGAAAGCTCCAGTTCTCTTGCAGCGCCGGAATCCGCCGGGCCAAAGCTTATGGCCGGGAGAGCGCCAAACTTCTCTTTGTATTTCTTCAGTATAGACTTTATTCTTACTATTGTATACAGGATATAAGGACCGGTATTGCCTTCAAATGCCGTAAACTGATCTACGTCAAAAATATAATCCTTGCTTGCAACATTCTGCAGATCTCCGTATTTCACAGCAGCAAGAGCTATCTTCTTTGCAGCGTCACATGCCTCTTCCTCTGACATATCATCATTTGAAGAAATCTTCTCAAGCATCTTCGATTCAACATCATCAAGGAGAGTAGAAAGCCTCATTACTCCTCCCTCTCTGGTCTTGAAAGGATGACCGTCTTTTCCGTTCATGGTTCCGAAACCTATGAAAGTGAGATCTGTCGAATCAGGCACGATCCCTGTCTTTCGAGCGCATCTGAAGACCTGTATAAAGTGAAGTTCCTGTCTCTTGTCAACCACATAAATGATCCTGTCAGGGTGATAATCCTTCATCCTCCAGACAAGAGTTGCAAGATCCGTTGTATCATAAAGAGCAGCTCCGTCAGTTTTTAAAAGCATGCATGGCGGTATGGTCTTTTTATCTGACTCCTGACTTACATCGCAGACAAGCGCGCCGTTACTGACATAAGCGAACCCGTCAGCTTTCATCTTCTCGACCATGGGGCCTATATATTCCTTTGAATCCGATTCGCCCTTCCAAAGATCAAATGATACATTCAGCCTCTCATAATTCTTCTTCAGATCATTTACGGACAGATGCATTATGTGTTTCCATAGAGCCACATATCCCCTTCTGCCGTCCTGCAGCTGTCTTGTCGCTTCGAGAGCTTTCTCGTGATATTCCTTATCTTTCTTTGATTTAGCCGAAGCAGTCGGATATATCTCCTCAAGTTCCGCCATGGTAAAAGGCGGTTCCTTGGGATAATCACCCGTATATTCGGGATCAAAATATGGAAGATCCGGCTTTCTGATCTTCAGCTCTGTGATAATGAGCCCCATCTGCGTGCCCCAGTCTCCGAGATGGATATCTCCGATGACTTTATTTCCGGTAAACTCAAGTATCCTCTTTATACTTTCTCCGATCACCGCAGAACGGAGATGACCGACATGAAGAGGCTTTGCCACATTCGGTCCGCCGTAATCCATCATAATATTCTTCGGATCTTTCACAGGTTCCAATCCGAATTTCTCGTCTTCCGCCATCTTCTCAAGATATAAAGATAAAGCCTTTGAATCAAGAGTGAGATTGATAAAACCGGGCGAAACCACATCAGCTTTCCCGATCAGACTGCTGTTAAGACATGAAACTACCGATGTCGCTATCTCAAGCGGGGATTTTTTATATTTCTTTGCCGCCGCCATGGCTCCGTTTACCTGATATTCGCAGAGATCCGGCCTCTTTGAGACAGTAACCTTTGCAAAATCTCCATCATATCCGGCCTTTATAAAGGCCTCTTTCATGTCTTCCTGTATAAGTTCTGTTAATTCTTTCATAATAAAACGCTTTAATCCTTTTTCTGTTTCGCGAGACCCTGCTTGATCTCTTCCTTCAGATCAACGCACTTGCATTTTACTCTCGACGGTGCCGATGATACCAGCAGATTTCCGACCAGCCTTGATGCTGTCTCATATTTATGAAGATAAACCGACATATTGGCAAGCATAAAATCAAGAGTTGTATTGTCCATGCCGCAATAAGGAGGCATCTCAGTACTTCTTGCCTTCAGAAATCCCTCATAGGCCTGCCTGTAAAACCCGGCGTATTCTTCTGTAAGAGCCTTCTTATTTTTACGTCCCTCTTCGGTATCGTCACTCTGAAGCTTTATCATATCCCTTAAGATCCATGCTGCCTTAAGACATATATATGCCTTCTCAGATATCCTGGCTCTCTTCACCATAGCAGACAAAAGAGCAAGCTTATAAGCGTTTAGAGCATCTTCATAGGAATTGATCTCAGTCTTCTTCTTAGGATTTGGCTTGAATTTCTTCCACACTTCTTCCTTCAGGATATGGATCTGTGTAGAAGAAAGATGAACAAAATATTTATTAAGAGCTGCATAACCGCATCTGGGGCAGGCTGTGACATCATATTTCAGAGTATCGATAGCCTCACTTCTCGGTCTCAGATCAAAATCAGGCTCTTTCCTTCTGACTCTTCCTGTCTTTACTATTTTGGTATTAAATTCATTATTGCAGACCGGACAAATCACTTTCTTCTCAAGGATCAGATCCCGTTCCTCCACTTTAGTTTCCTTAGCGGGATCCTGCCCTGAAGAACTGCTGCCGGACTTTTCATGTTTCTCGTCTTTGGTAATGTCGAGATCATCCGTTCCGCTGATTCCATACTTTTCAAGTCCTGAAAAAAAGTTCATAAATCAAAATCTCCTTTTATCAGCTCAAAGCCGGCTTATACGATGATTTCAAAGAAACAACTCTGTTGAAAACCGGATGGTCCGGCGTAGAATCCTTTGAATCCACGCAATAATATCCGTCCCTTACAAACTGAAAACTGTCATATGCCTTCGACCCGATTACCGCCGGCTCGATCTTGCAGTTATAAAGAACTGTCCTGGAATCGGGATTGACATTCACAGTGCCATCTTCATTATAAACGCCGCGAGATTCATCAACCAGATTTTCAAACTGTCTTACCTCGGCATCAACTGCCGTAGCGGCATTTACCCAATGAATGGTACCCTTTACTTTTCTTCCGTCAGGACTCTCTCCTCCGCGGCTTTCAGGGTCATATTCGGCATGGACAACAGTATTCCCGTCAGCATCCTTTTCAAACGAAGTGCATGTGACAAAATACGCGTTCATAAGCCTCACTTCATTTCCGGGATAAAGACGTCTGTACTTCTTCGGTGGCTCAGCTTCAAAATCAGCATCCTCTATATATAATTCGCGGGAAAACGGAACAGATCTGTTTCCCATTTCCTCATTTTCAACATTATAAGGGATCTGAAGTTCCTCTGTCCTGCCTTCCGGATAGTTATCAATAATAAGCCTGATCGGATGGAGGACAGCCATGATTCGCCTGTCTCTTTTCTTCAGATCTTCCCTTATACAGTACTCAAGTTCTGCATAATCAATGGAAGAATTTGACTTTGATATACCCGTGATCTCGACAAAGCGCTGAATGGACTCAGGAGTAAATCCACGTCTTCTGAGACCTGCTATGGACACAAGTCTGGGATCATCCCAACCGTCTACTATGCCATCTTCCACAAGTTTTTTTATGTACCGCTTTCCTGTAACCACATTTGTAAGGTACATCTTTGCAAACTCTATCTGTCTCGGCGGCGGATTGAATCCGGCATTTTTAACCACCCAGTCATAAAGAGGTCTATGAGCCTCAAATTCAAGAGTGCAGAGTGAGTGAGTGATCCCCTCGATACCATCCTCAATTGGATGAGCAAAATCATACATGGGATATATGCACCACTTGTCACCCGTCCTCTGATGGCTCTTGTGAGCCACTCTGTAAATCACAGGATCTCTCATATTGATATTGGGGCTTGACATATCAATTCTCGCCCGAATAACCATCTCTCCATCCTTATATTTTCCATCTCTCATATCATGGAAAATCTGAAGGCTTTCTTCAGGAGTTCGGGAAGAATTAGGATCTTCTTTACCGGGTTCAGTAAGCGTGCCCCTGTATTCCCTGATCTCATCAGCTGAAAGATCTGACGCGTAAGCTTTTCCTTCTTTTATCAGCTTTTCACAGATCTCATACATTTTTTCAAAATAATCAGAAGCGAAATAGACCTTGTCGCCGAAATCCGCACCCAGCCATCTGATATCCTCAAGAATGGATGAAACAAATTCATCCTTTTCCTTTGTGGGGTTGGTATCATCAAAGCGCATATGGAATGTTCCGTTATACTCCCTTGCTATGCCGTAATTCAAAAGAATAGACTTCGCATGACCTATATGCAGATATCCGTTCGGCTCCGGCGGAAATCTGGTTACGACCTCCTTATATTTACCCTGAGACAGATCCTTGTCTATCTCCTGTTCAATAAAATTCCTTGGCTTCTTTTCTGCCTCAGACATATATACCTCCATATCTTCAGTCAAACTACATGAGTGTGGTTAAACAAATGATCCTGGCAATATTCCTTATTGCCCTTGCATTTTGAACAATATCTGAAAGTTAATTCCGGGTTCGAGACATCAGTTCTTCCGCATATACAGCATCTGTGATGAACGACCTTTTCTTCCCTGCCGGGTGATCCATTCCTGTGAAAAGAACTCCGCCGGTATGATCTGCCCCCGGAATAGCGTGGCGTAACCCGCTGATATCCTTTCGTGGACAAGTAATAAATAATAAAATTAAGCAAAGATGCAAATATCACAACAGCCGAAACAAGAGCAGACTGCCAGCCATACATTGCATATCTTACAATATCGTATAGAGAAAAGATAATATATAAGACAGCCAACCATTTCATCTTGATAGGTACAATGAAATACAGAAAAACCGTCATGTCCGGAAATCCCAGCGAAAAAGCCAGAAATATCGACATACATACATAATTGGTAGTCATCATTTTTCTAAGGAGCCATCTGATGCTTATCATAGTAACGGGATCCGAACCGATACTGAAAAGACCGTATAGCAAAAGACCGCTGACAAGCGTTGACAGCATGCCTCCAAGTATATAGCAGTTGAATCTGAAAGTGCCCCAGGTATTTTCAAGTATATTGCCCAGCTGCCAGTAAAAGACCATCATAATAATCGCCAGAATGAAATTGAGGAAGCCTCTGCCGAAAGGAGGTATTATTATCCATGTAAAAATCCTCCAGAACTGAGGAATTCTAAAGGCTGTCGGATGAATTATCTGATACGGATCAAAAGTCAGATATGACAGAAAATCAACTCCGGTCAGAGATGATCCAAACATAAGAATATAACCGAGCACATAACCGAATATTATATAATTCATAAGATGCGGAATGGCGAATTTTCCGAACTTACGTTCAAACTTGTCAAGCATAAAGAATCTCCTTTGAACATACTGATTTAAATTATAAATAGAAGCTTTTTTTTTGTCAACGAGACAAAAATCAACGATTTTCCGGTCTGCCTGTAAACACTTTAATCATTTTGTATCTGTCCGTTTGTAATTCCGCGTCTTATGTGTTTATAATGCAATTCGATAAATAATGATATTTAATATGAAGGAATGTCCGGAGACGACCCGGAATAATGAACGGCGCATACAGACGCCAATTTTGAACAGGATGGTAATTAATGGATAAATTAAAAATGGGTATAGACATCGGCTCCACTACGGTAAAGATAGCTGTACTCGATTCCAAAGACAAGCTGATTTTCTCTGACTATCAAAGGCATTTTGCCAATATCAGAGAGACACTTCATGACCTTATCAAAAAGGCATATGCTGTCACGGGAGATGCCGTGATCTGCCCGGTGATCACCGGTTCCGGCGGACTCACGCTTGCAAAGCACCTTGGCATTTCATTTGTACAGGAAGTAATAGCAGTCTCATCAGCCCTGGCTCACTTTGTTCCAAAGACTGATGTGGCCATTGAGCTTGGCGGAGAAGATGCAAAGATCATTTACTTTGAAAATGGCAATGTTGAGCAGAGAATGAACGGCATATGCGCCGGAGGTACCGGATCATTTATAGATCAGATGGCATCGCTTCTTCAGACCGACGCAAGCGGTCTAAACGAATATGCAAAAAATTATCATGAAATATATACCATTGCCAGCCGCTGCGGAGTATTCGCAAAGACCGACATACAGCCCTTAATAAACGAGGGTGCTACAAAAGAAGATCTTTCTGCATCCATATTCCAGGCTGTTGTAAACCAGACCATATCAGGACTTGCCCAGGGCAAGCCCATAAGAGGTCATGTGGCTTTTCTCGGAGGTCCTCTTCATTTCCTCGATCAGCTGAGGATTCGCTTTGAAGAGACTTTAAAGCTTGATGAAGAGCACTCCATTGTTCCGGAGAATTCACATCTTTTTGCTGCCATAGGATCTGCTCTTAACTGTAAGGAAAGCGAGACCAAAACCATGAGCGGTCTCCTCGACACGCTCTCCCGCCCTATAAAGCTCGAATTTGAAGTAGCAAGACTCGAACCCTTATTCAAGGACCAGGCTGAGTACGACGATTTTACAAAGCGCCATAAAAAGGCGGTAATAAAAAAGGGAAGTCTTAAAGATTACAAAGGAAAGGTCTTCCTTGGAATAGACGCAGGTTCCACAACCACAAAGCTTGCACTTATTGGTGAGGATGGTACTCTCCTTTATTCTTTCTATTCCAATAATAATGGAAGTCCCTTAAAGACAGCCATAAAATCTCTTGAAGAAATATATGACGAGATGCCTGAAGGCGTAAAAATTGTGCACGCCTGTTCCACAGGATATGGAGAAGCTTTGCTTAAATCCGCTTTAAAGCTTGAAGAAGGTGAAGTGGAAACAGTCGCTCACTATAACGCGGCCGCTTTCTTTGATCCGGACGTCGATACGATCATGGATATCGGCGGTCAGGATATGAAGTTCATGCGGATAAAAGACAAGACAATAGACTCCGTACAGCTGAATGAATCCTGTTCATCAGGATGCGGCTCCTTCATAGAGACATTTGCAAATTCTCTCAATTTCTCCGTAAGAGATTTTGCCCATGAGGCTCTTTTTGCAGAACATCCGATCGATCTCGGCACTCGCTGCACGGTCTTCATGAATTCAAAAGTAAAGCAGGCACAAAAGGAGGGCGCTTCCGTTGCCGATATTTCAGCCGGTCTGGCATACTCCGTCATAAAAAACGCTCTATTCAAAGTAATAAAGCTTGCCGATTCCAAAGAACTCGGAGACAATATGGTAGTTCAGGGCGGTACATTTTATAATGATGCCGTCTTAAGAGCCTTTGAGAAGATCTCCGGTAAAAATGTAATAAGGCCTGATATTGCCGGACTTATGGGTGCATTCGGCGCTGCTCTCATTGCAAAAGACAGATATGCCTTCGACCCTCATACTACAATGCTTGGCATAGATGAGATCAGAAATCTTTCCTATGAGACTTCCCTCTCCCGCTGCCCTCACTGCAACAATCACTGTCTTCTTACTCATAATAACTTCAGCGACGGCCGTTCCTTTGTCACAGGAAACCGTTGTGAAAGAGGTCTCGGACTGGAGAAGAATCCCAATAAACTTCCCAATCTTTACGAATACAAAATGAAGAGACTTTTCTCGGAGAAACCTCTTAAAGTTGACGAAGCGAAACGCGGCACGGTAGGAATACCCCGCGTCCTGAATATCTATGAAAATTATCCTTTCTGGGCAGCTTTCTTCAAGGATCTCGGATTCAGGGTGATGCTCTCTCCTGTCTCGAACAGAAAAATCTATGAACTTGGAATAGAATCCATACCATCAGAGTCAGAATGCTATCCCGCAAAGCTTGCACATGGACATGTTCAGTGGCTTATTAATAAGAAGGCAGACTTTATTTTCTACCCCTGCATACCATATGAGAGAAACGAGTTTCCTGACTCAAACAACCACTACAACTGTCCTATTGTGACATCATATGCTGAAAATATCAAAAATAACATCGATGACATCACGACGGGCAAGGTGAGATTCTTAAATCCCTTCCTTGCTTTTACAAATGAATCGATACTCTCAGATCAGCTTGTGAAGGTATTTGATAAAGAATTCCACATTCCTGCTGATGAAGTAAAGCACGCAGCTCATCTTGGATGGGAGGCTCAGTCTGCATACAGACATGATGTGGAGAAAGCCGGTGAGGAAGCAATCGAATATCTGAAAAAAACCGGCGGTCACGGAATAGTCCTTTGCGGAAGGCCCTATCATATCGATCCTGAGATCAATCACGGAATTCCGGATGCAATCAATTCATACGGCATGGCTGTCCTGTCTGAAGATTCCGTTTCTCATCTCGGAAAGCTCGAACGTCCTCTCATTGTTATGGATCAGTGGATGTTCCATACCAGAATGTATTCAGCTGCCGAATATGTAAAGCATACGGATTTTCTTGACGTTATCCAGCTCAATTCATTCGGATGCGGCGTGGATGCTGTCACTACCGACTGTGTCAAAGATATACTGAACGGCTCAGACAAGATCTATACCTGCCTGAAAATCGACGAGGTAAATAATCTCGGCGCGTCAAGAATAAGAATCAGATCCCTTCTGGCTGCAATAAGAATAAGAGAACAGGAAAAGCGAAGCAGAAAGATTCATACATCAGCCTATAAGAGAACCGAATATACAAAGAAAATGAATGATGAGGGATATACGATTCTTGCTCCGCAGATGTCTCCGATTCATTTTGATATAATTGCCCCTGCTTTCCGCGCTTCAGGATATAATCTTGTGGTTCCTTATGTACCTGCCGACAAGGCTATTGACGCAGGACTTCGATTTGTAAATAATGATGCCTGCTATCCTTCTCTGATAGTGGTCGGTCAGCTGATGTCCGCGCTTAAAAGCGGCAAATATGATCTTAATAAAACAGCACTCTTTATTACTCAGACAGGCGGAGGCTGCAGAGCATCCAATTATATCGGTTTCATTAGAAGAGCAATAGAGAAGGCTGGCTATCCTGATATACCGGTCATCTCGCTTTCAGTCCAGGGGCTTGAGAAAAATTCCGGTTTCAAGATTACTCCAAAGCTTATCCAGCGCGCTCTCTACGGAATGGTATTCGGAGATATTTTCCTAAGATGCCTGCTCAGAGTCCGTCCCTATGAGATGGAGAAGGGTCAGGCAAATAAGCTTCATGAAAAATGGAAGGAAAGAGTCATCTCATTCCTTACATCAAATCACATGCTTTCACACCGCAAATTCAAACAGATGTGCAGGGATATCATTCATGACTTTGACACTATGCCGATCCATGAAGATATGGTAAAGCCACGTGTAGGAATCGTCGGAGAGATACTTGTAAAATTCCATCCTGTCGCCAACAACCACCTGGTGGATCTCTTGGAGTCAGAGGGAGCGGAGGCAGTGGTTCCTGATCTGATCGACTTCTTCCAGTACAGTTTCGATACGGCTGAATTCAAAGAAGAAAATCTCGGAGGAACCAGAAAAAGCCGTTTCCTCTGCGATAACCTGATAAAATTCTTTGAATGGCTGAGAGGTTCGGCAAGAAAAGCATTTGAAGAAAGCAAGAGGTTCAATCCTCCGGCATATATAGATGAATTGAAAAAACTGGCAAGTCCAATAGTATCCATGGGAAATATGACAGGCGAAGGATGGTTCCTTACCGGAGAGATGATGGAGCTTATCCATTCCGGTGTAAACAACATTGTCTGCATCCAGCCTTTCGGCTGTCTTCCGAACCACATTGTCGGAAAAGGCGTAATAAAGCATATCAGACAGCTTGAACCAAAGGCAAACATTGTGGCCATAGACTATGATCCGGGCGCATCCGAAGTCAATCAGCTAAACCGCATCAAGATGATGCTGACAAACGCAATGCGAAATCTTAAGAAGGAAAAAGAACCGGCAGAAAGATCCGAACCATCAGCTGCTGCAGAGACAACATAAATCATCAGAAACATCTGATGTTTATGCGACGGCATATCACTCTGCAGATACAGGAATTTCCGAAGTCAGAAGATTTCCTTACGAAAGATTTGATAAATCAGCACTCAATTAAATTGAGTGCTGATTTTTTATTGACTATACTAAAAAAGTAATCTACAATAACATTTAATGAGAGTTGCAAAACAACTTAACAAGTAAGACAAATCCAAGAAGGAGTGATTTTAATGTCAGAGAAAAAAGGAAATCTTTCTATTACAAGCGAGAACATATTCCCGGTCATCAAAAAATGGCTCTACAGTGACCACGATATTTTCCTGCGTGAGCTGATCTCAAACGCATGCGATGCCATAACAAAAATAAAGAAGCTCGATGTCATGGGAGAATATTCTCTTCCGGAAAACTATCGACCTGAAATTCATCTTGTCGCAGACCCGGATGGGAAGACTCTTACAATATCCGATGATGGTATAGGTATGACCGCTGATGAAGTGGATAAGTATATCAACCAGATCGCCTTCTCAGGCGCCACGGATTTTCTTAATAAATTCAAGGACAAAGATGACAGCGAACAGATAATCGGACACTTTGGTCTGGGCTTCTACTCCGCATTTATGGTTGCAGATACTGTTGATATAGATACTCTCTCCTATAAGGATGGAGAAAAGGCTGTTCACTGGGAATGCGACGGCGGCACCACATATGAAATGACAGACGGAACAAGAGATACCTTCGGTACCACGATCACACTCCATATCAACGAAGACTGCCTGGAATTCTGTAACGAATACAGGGTAAGAGAACTTGTCAGAAAATACTGCGAGTTCATGCCCTATCCTATCTATCTTAAAAAGGCAAATGCCGAACCTGAATATGAGGAGATAGATCCCAAGGACAAGCTCGAAACAGATACAGTGATCGAGACTGTCCATCATGAAGCAAAGACTCATGAGAATACAAAAGACGATGGCACAAAAGAGACTGTAGTTGACGAGCCTGAATGCGACAAGCTTAAGATCGTAAAACGTCCCGTACCTCTGAATGATACGACACCTCTCTGGACTAAAAATCCGTCAGAATGCACAGATGATGATTACAAGGACTTCTACCGTAAGGAATTCAATGATTACAGGGAGCCTCTATTCTGGATTCATCTGAATATGGATTATCCTTTCAGACTTAAGGGCATTCTCTACTTCCCCAGAATCAATTCCCAGTACGATTCTGTTGAGGGCACAATAAAACTCTACAATAATCAGGTATTCGTTGCCGACAATATAAAGGAAGTAATACCTGAATTCCTCATGCTCCTTAAGGGCGTGATCGACTGCCCTGATCTTCCCCTCAATGTATCAAGATCGGCTCTTCAGAATGATGGCTTTGTCAAGAAGATATCAGACTTTATTACGAAAAAAGTGGCGGACAAACTGACCGGCATGTACAAGACAGAGAAAGAAAAGTACGAAAAATGCTGGGATGACATCAGCCCCTTCGTAAAATACGGCTGCCTTAAGGATGAGAAATTCCTGGAAAAGATGAATGATTATATCCTCTTCAAGGATATTTATGACAATTACACTACCCTTCCGGAGCTTTTGAAGGACAAAAAAGAAGATGCCGAAAAGTCAGATGATAAGACTGCCGAAAAAGACTCTGATTCAAAAGAGACTGATGATAATAAGAATGATGACTCAGCCGATAAGGAAGAAAAGAAAGAGACCATATATTATGTAACTGACAGGACCCAGCAGAGTCAGTATATAGCTCTCTTCAAGGAACAGAAGATGGATGCTGTCATCCTTGACAGGATCATTGACACATCATTCATCTCTCAGCTTGAAAGAAATCATGAGGGCTATCGTTTTCTCCGTATTGACGCTGATGTTACCGGATCTCTTGTAGAATCAGACGGAGAAGATCTTAAGGAAGATACTAAAATTCTATCAGACATATTCAAAAAAGTCGTCGGCGACAAGCTTACAATAAAAGTAGAGAAACTCAAGAATCAGGACACAGCAGCTGTTCTTACTGTTTCAGAAGATATGCGCCGTATGCAGGATATGATGAAGATGTACGGAATGGCAGGCGAAGGATCTGACATGGCAGCTCCCGAGACTTTAATAGTAAATGACAAAAACGATCTGGTAAGATACATAATAAATAATCCTGATGGAGACCATACAAAGGATTTTGCAAAACAGATTTATGATCTGGCCAAGATATCAAACCAGCCTCTTCCTCCTGATGAGATGACAGAATTTATTAAACGTTCAAATACAATAATGATGGAACTCACAAAATAAAGTAACAAAAAAGATCCGCCATGGCGGATCTTTTTTTATGAGGGTAAATATTATGATTGCGGGTTTTGTCACCCGTATCACATTTTGAAAGGAGTCAAATCTCAAAATTTCCGGTGAGGCTGTCATTACCGTTAGCAACATAATACACTCTGCTGTCATCGGTATTAACATAGATCTTTATGTCCTTTAAAACAGCACCCTTATGCTCGCTCTTGAACTGCTTTTCAGCGGTCTTTAAAAGATCAGCTGAATCAAGATCCTTGCCGGAGAACTGAATATTAACCTGAGTCTTTACTTCAACCTTCTTTGCAGCCGGCTTTTTAGTCTCAGTCTTTTTCTCAGGAGCAGCCTTTTCTACAGCCTTCTTTACTGAAGCTGCTTTGTCAGCTACTTCCTTCTTTACAGGTGCAGCCTTCTTGTCAGCTGCTGTTTTAACTTCCTGAGCCTTCTTCTCGATGTTCTGTGAAACATGCTCAGTTACTTTCTTTGTAGCATCCGCAGCCTTCTTCAGCTCTGCTGCAAATACTTCACGTGAAGGTGTCTTCTTTGTTGCCATAACATTTCCTCCTGTTAACCTGTTGGTTCCCATCGATAATATTTATCGTTAAAATTATTATAAACTTTTTTAAAAAAATGGCAATTACAATTTTATCTAAAAACTACATGAAAAAGACACGAAATAATGAACGAAACAAATAAATATGCAGTAATGATTACTGATAAGAAATATAGTCATTCAGATCAGAAAAAAATGAATCAGTCTTTAATTTACCTGAATCAGGCATCTTTATTCCATTCCATCTTTTTGTATTCAGCTCTGAATAATACTTTTTGTCAAGAGTCGATATGATCTTCTTTATCTGTTTTTTCTGCCGTTTTTTTACAATTTCCATTTTGTTTGATTCGGAAAGTTTTTTATCAAATTTGGAAATACATTTTATTATATAATATTTTCCATCCTCTCCCTTAATTAGCC
This sequence comes from uncultured Lachnospiraceae bacterium, assembly GCA_900316665.1. Lineage (GTDB taxonomy): Bacteria > Bacillota > Clostridia > Lachnospirales > Lachnospiraceae > Lachnocurva. Next base: position 54,837 of record ONDV01000007.1, on the reverse strand, counting down.
CGGATGTCTCACCATTTTCCATTGAAAATACAGTCTTTTCAACATTAGAAGGAAGTTCACCTCTCTTTACAAAAGCGGTTATGGACGGCTTATCAGAATACTGGGAGAGTTCGGAAAAAGCCACTCCGTTTTTCGCTGACTCATATGCCCTTTCGGCATTCTCCTTCTTTTTAGTCACGATCATCTCACAGTCAGCAACCCTTGCCTCATCCTCACTGACCTTATCACTCACATTTCCGATAAGCTTATTATAAACCTTCATGGCTACTGCCAGATTCTCATACATCTCCCTTATGTCATCTTCATCAGCGCCAATGTATTTTTTTTCATCGTCAGTAAGAGACTCGTAATATTTCTTCGCTGCTTCAGATACTCTGTCATTCTCCTGACTGTCGAGAGCAATCTTATGATCTCCCGCATACAGTTTCAGCGCATAGACCTCGGAGAGGTGCTCAAGCGCCGCATTTCTTATGCTCTTGTCGAGTCCCTCTGTTGAAATATCAGCGTTAAAGAGATCGGTCTCCTCACTCCTGCCGTATATATTTCTGTAATTCAAGAGATATACCCTGGCTTCAGACTGAGGGCATTTGAATCTCCCTATTCGAAATACGGAAGACACTCCGGTTCCTGATGAAAAATATATCTGTCTCCCGGCAGCGCTGCATCCTGTCAGCGCAAATGAAATAATTACTGCGCCCGCTGTTACTCTGATAGCTGAAAAAGCCCTTAATTTTCTCACTGCTTAACCTTCCACAACCAGAAATCTTCCATCCTCAAGAGGAAACACCTCCGGAGAATCGATTATCTCATCATCTGTCATTCCCTCAGTATCGGCGTTCTCGCTTAAATACTCTATTACTTCATCTCTGTCATCACAGACTACCGCCAGGCAGTCCTCCAAAAACACTTCCGCTGATTCGAGCGAATCGCATACAGGCTCAGGAAACAATCTGCACTGATCCTCAAGAAAAGCCGTCAATGCCATATCATCTAATTCGTTAGTCATAAATAAAAGCCTCCGCAAATGAATCGAATTTCTTAATTAAAGCAAAAACGATTATATTACAAACAAAAGACATGCACAATGACAAAATTAAATGATTACAGTCCACATCATTAATTTATTTATATCGTACTTCCCTCCCTGTATAAAAGGAGAAAAGATATGAGCCACCAAGTTCCATTCCCATGCGCCTTTGAAGCGCCTCAGAATAGAGATCGAGCTGCTTTTTATAAAGCATGATGAGTCTGTCAGGATCATTCACCCTGTCTGTCTTGTAGTCAAGAAGCCAGACTTTACCATCATCTATAAACCAGGCATCAATGATTCCCTGAATAAGGATCTCGTCATCTCCTTCTTCAAAGCCGCCATCAGGAAAAAGGGTTTCAGCCTTTTCTGTCATTACAAACGGCATTTCCCGGCAGAGCTTTCCGGCTGCAGAAGCTTTTTTCATTCTGCCCGCAAGATCTGAACTGAAAAAAGAAAATATATCAGAAGGATCAATAAGATTTGCATCCGATTCGTTTATTAATCCAAGACCTGTTATTCTTTTTATCTCGCCTTCAATATCAGAAAGATTTTTATAATCTTTTTCAAAATCAATCACTTCCATAATTCTATGGTAAGCTGTTCCTCTGACTGCTCCAGGTGACGGGCCGTCTGTTTTCCGGTCCGTCCCATCTTCTATGTCCCGCTTTTTTATTTCGGGAGACAGCCTGTCTATCTCCATTGTCTTGAATTCAGAGACAGAATACTTCTGCTTTACGCCACCTGCCTTACCGTAAGGATATTCCTTTGTGATAATTTGTCTTATGGCATCAGCTTCCTCATCTAAACCCTTCTTGGACAGATTCGTAATCTTCTTTTTAAGCGTCGTGCTGTATCTTACAGCCGGATCTTTTTCGTGTCTTTCATAAGCCCCTGTCCTGTCTTCAAAAATATAGGCCGTGTCTTTAACAGGAAGAAGCATTTTATAAAAAGAATTCATGGAGAAAATATCAGGAAAGTCATTGGTTTTCTCGTATTTTTCAGGATCTTTTTTCTTAAAACTTCCTGTAAAAATCAGCTTTTCTTCAGCTCTTGTCATAGCCACATATAAAAGCCTTATATACTCACCCAGCTCATCTGTCTTATTAATAAGATCAAGCGAATCGGAAATAAATGTCTTTGTCCTCACCTTATATTTCCCTTTGCGTTTTTTTATCGTAATTCCATAATCAGAAGTCATTACACAGTCAGAACCGGAGCGTGACTTAAAAAGATCCGCATCCGTTTTCATAAGTATTACTACAGGATACTGCAGACCTTTTGACTTATGGATGGTAGAGAGTCTTACTAAATCATCTCTTTCGCCTGATACCGATGCTTCGCCCTCCTCAATTTCATATTTTTTTCTGTCTCTTATATAATTTACAAAATCATTTATATTGCCACCCACATTGCATTCATAATCATATGCGCTGTCAACAAGCTTTTCGAGATTTGCCTTCCTCACATCTCCGCCAGGCAGAAGCCTTACATAATCCAGATAACCGGTGATCTTATATATCTCCTGAAGGATTTCATGAACGGTCAGAACCGGCGATTGTGCGCGGAGCTTTTCCAATGTATCATATAAATTTACGGCAGCGTTATTACAATAACCTTTCTCGTCATGATGATCGGATGCAAATGACCATACGGCATCGGAAAAAGGCATATCGGGATACTCTATCCTTATCTCAGCCATCAGTTCCCGGCTGCCTGAAAACATAGGCGAACTCAGGGCAGAAGCTGCCGGAATGTCCTGATAAGGATTTGAAATGAGTTCAAGGATCGACAGGATATTTTCCACTTCCACTGTAGTAAAATACCCCGTCTTCTTCTCCATATATGCAGGTATGCCATAAGACAGGAGACAATCATAAAGATCCGGAAAATCAGTGGATGAGCGCGACAGGACGACAATATCCTTAAATGAAACAGGACGGAATCCGCCTGTAGCCTTATCGTATAATCTGCCTTCTTTTTTCAGCTTCAATATTTCTTCAGCTATTATCTTATACTCTGAATCTTCATCATCACTGTCTTTATCTGATTTATAAGTATATAAATATTCCGGTTTATATTCGTCATTCTCGCCTTCAGGAAAATCAGTTCTTCCAAGATTCAGCTCTTCCTTCTCTGTATAATCGATCCCGCCGGCATCTTTTTTCATTATCTTTCCAAATACCATATTTGTGCAGTCCAATACTTCTCTTCGGCTCCTGAAATTCATAGAAAGAGTAAGGGCAACATTATTCGTTTTTGGATCTTCTGAAGAATTTTTCAATTTGTTAATAAAGATTTCAGGTCTTGCCTCCCTGAATCTGTATATGGACTGCTTTACGTCACCGACCATAAAATAATTGCCGTGGTCTGAATCCGACCTCGATACAGCCTTGAATATCATCTCCTGAAGATCATTCGAATCCTGATATTCGTCTATCATTACCTCGGAATAGCGTTTCCGTAATTCAATTGCAGCAGGCTTTGGCGCACCGGTCTCGCTGTCTATCAGAATATCAAGAGCAAAATGCTCTATATCCGAAAATTCATATTCGTTTCTTTTCATCTTGGCCTTCAGGAGTTCTTTTCTATACTCCTTTGTAAGGCTTGCCAGCTCCGTTACAACAGGCTCAATTTCTTTTATTTCTGACAGGATCTTTTCAATGCCGATTTTTTCAGCTGAAACTGCATTAGTTTTTTCAGTTTCTTCTTTCTTATTCTTCTTGGATTTATTGTCAGCAACATTAAATGTATTCCGAAACCAAATAAAGCTTTTATAAGATACAGACTTCATTAAAGCATCTTTTTGGTTTTTAATTTCATTATGTATCAGCTTATCGGCATCTGTCAGGGCTTTTGAATTAGATCTTGGAAAAGCACTAAATTCGATCCTTCTTACGGCATCGATAAAATCCAAGTCATTCTCTTTATCAAGAATATTTCTTATTTTTTCAGCTTCTCCTTTTGAATATTTATATATCACTTCCGCTTCTGGCGTCACATATTCCGCCCAGACCTCGAAAGTGCTTAATAAAACATTCAGAAAGCTCCTTTCCAGGCTTATTATTTTCCCCATAAGAGGAGTTTTTAAAAGATCATCAAAAGTCTTTGCCTTATATATGGAAACAGATTCATCTATCCACTTTTCAGGCCAGGGGAAACTGTCAGCCTTTTTCAATAGATTATCCATCATTTCGATAACAGTATCTTCGCTGTTATTTCTTCCGTAAACAGACATAAAATCAGAAAAGACCTTGTCATCACTCTCAAAATGCCTCTTTAATACTCCGCCGGCAGTCTGCTTCCTTAAAAGCTTCAGCATCTTGTCATCGGCAGTCCGAAACTCAGGATCAATACCACAATCATTAAAATGATTCCTGGTAACATCCAGAGCAAAGCTGTCGATAGTACATATACTGGCATGACCAAGGAGAGTCTTCTGCCTCTTCAGAAGCCGCCTCATTTTCATGTCATCAGTGTCAGAAAGCCTGTCATCAAGAGCTGTCCGAAGCCTGTCCCTCATCTCGGCAGCTGCGGCTCTGGTGAAAGTCACGACAAGCAGCCTGTCGACATCGACAGGATTTTTAATATCAGTAATCTTTCTTATTATCCTCTCAACAAGGACGGCCGTCTTTCCGGAGCCTGCTGCCGCCGAACACAATATATTTCTGCCATCCAGATCAATGACTTTTTTCTGATCTCCGGTAAAATGCATATCGGACATATCACTCTTCTCCTTCTTCTGAAAACAGCAGTCTCTTCTCTATTTCCCTGTATTTGTATCCCGGTATTGACGGATCAAAGCTGCATGCGGAGCGGTATGCGCACTTTTTACAGGGCGTCTCGTTTGTTATCCCCTTATATCTATATGGCGTCATGGCGATCTTTCCGCCGTATATATCAGAAACAGCCGTTTTTATTGTATCCCTGGTATCTGACATAAGTTCCAGAAAATTATCTTTTTTAAGAATAAAGTCATTTTTCGGAAATAATGGAGATCTTTTTTCTGATTCAGAGTCAATAGCTTCTTCGACACTGCCGTCACTTAGCATTAACCCGTCACTTGATACTGGTTTAAGAAGCGCATTTTTTATATCTTCATCCCTAATTTTGTTACCTGCATCACTGTCACTAAACATCAGATGAAAATATGCGGCTTCTCCCGGAAGTATATTTCTTCCGGACTTTTCTGACTCTCCGGAGATCACGGCATACATATAGAATAAAAGCTGAAGCTGGATGCCGCCCCTGATAAGGCTTGGGTCTAAAATCGCAGCTCCGGTGCTCTTATAATCAATTATTCTCATATAGTCAATGTCGTCTTTACTCATCCTGTCGACTCTGTCTATCTTTCCGTCGAAAAGAAGGCTCCGCCCGTCCGGCAGCTCAAATTTAAGAGCATCTATCGCACCATAAGTCTTCAAAAGACTCATCTCAAATGCCTCAGGCACAAAGCCGTGTCCCAGATCATATCCTGCTCTTATAAAGTCAATATCATAACCAATGGAAGTCTTCATCTGTTCCAGAGAAAAGATGGTATTCCATTCAGGCTCGCTAATGGCAGATCTGTATTCGAGATATGCCTTATCAATGCTCTTTTTTAATATTGCTTCTGAATCTTCAGGTTTTATATCATTAAAAGTCCGTCCGCCCCTGCAGGCTTCTTTAGAATAAAGCTCCAAGATCCTGTGGAAGATAATACCCTTATCAATAGATCCAAAGTCAGATGTATCCGTCTCCCTGATTCCGAGAAGATATTTCAGGAAATAACGGTAAGGACAACTCTCATATTCCTCTATCTTCGATATACTTCCCTTCCTGTCCCCGCTGAGAAGTTCATCAATTGTATTCTTTTTTAAATCCTCATCCTTATGGCAATAGAATACTGTTTTCAAAATAAGGTCCAGCTTTTCTTTATCGTATTTTCTGAAATACGACGCCAGACCGGCAGCTCTTTTCAGGCAATTCTCTTCCGTGATTCCAGACGGGTCATCAGCCATGTCACGCAGCATCACACCGAGATATCTTTCCGCCTCCTTTTCTGTAACCGGAACAGCCATATTTGCCGGCGTCTCATCGATCTTAAGAGGCTTTATAATATTCAATATATCTCTTACAAGATAAGCCGGCTGGACATTGGAACCATCCTCAAGTCTCTCAGGGAAAGTGATAAAAAGCTCTTCTGAGGGCTTTGACAGGCTGAGATAAAGATAGAATTTCTCCTGAAAAGTCTTCTTCCTCGCATCAGGCGCTATAAAAAATCCATTCCGGATAAGTTCCTGCCGTTCAAAATCCGATATAAGTCCGGCTCTCGACTGGTCGATGGGAAGGTAGGAATCACATGCACCTATGATTATCAGATCTTTTACGTTTCCTATCCTTGACCTTGTCAGATCACCCAGTATCACCATATCATCAGAATAAGGAACGGAACCCATCTTCCAGGTCTCTATTCCGGCGTCCACTGTCTCTATGAGGTCTGAAAGACTCATCGACTCATCACCGATCAGCATCTTTGTCTTGTCCAGCAGATCCATATATTTTTGAAAGACATCGCGGAATATCTTTTTTCTTCCCTCATCATGGAAAAATTCATCCTGTAACATCTGATCCGGCATATCGAGGGCGCCGGAATCAGCAATTATTCCATTTATTGATGAGACCATATCGGATACCTTATGATCTGATTCAGGATTTTCAATAATATTAGGTTCGAAGAGTTTCCATATCTTGTTCCTTACTGAATTTACGGATTTGATATGATCATCATCAAAGCCACGAGGTTTTATATGAAAATCTTCTTTATAAGCCTTCTTCCCCCTTATACCTGTACTCATAAGATAAAGTTCAAGCCTGTCGGCGTCATTTTTCGGCACCAGCTCTATTCCTGTCCGCAAGAATGCCATAACAGATCTTACAGAAAAATCAGAGAGCAGGACATCAGCATAGGCTCTTACGAATAAAACCAGGGGATGCCAGTCGGGTGTCAGACGTTTGTCAATAAAAAGAGGTATGTCATATTCACTGAAAATATACGGGGCATAGATGCTGTATGCATCCAGATTTGTCGCGGCAATACCTATGTCCTTATATCTTTTTCCTGAAGATACAAGTCTCTTTATGAGAGAAGCGACATATCTTAATTCAGTTCTAGGATCATGAAGCCTTACTATTTTTATACCGTCATCTCTTACATAATAAACCGGCTTGTCCCTGAAAATGTTTGCTGAAAGAAATCCGAGAGCTGAATCCGGTGATGTCCTTTTCACTCCGGATATCCTTATAGGATCAGATATATCCGTATGCTCTTCTTCTCCTATATCATAAAGATTCCTTATCATTTCCCGGCTCATGCAAAAAAGATCGGAATCATCAGGCTCTTCATCCAGATCTGCATCTGAGTCGATTGTCACAGTCACATCAACTGATGATGCTTTTCTCAAAATTTTTCTGATCACCTCATACTGAAGTGGAGTAAAGCCTGTGAAACCATCGAAAACAAAGACAGAACCCGATATTATCGAGCTTCTGTCCATGAATCTTATAAAAAGTTCCGGTATCTGTTCGGCTGTATAATATTTTCCCTCCAAAGCATCAAGAAATGAAGAATAAATGAGGCTGATGTCTGATATTCTGTCCCTGAATTCCTGAGTCGCATTACCGATCGAACCGAAATTCAAAACGTCATCCGGCTCTATACCGTACTGAGTAAATTCTGACACCAGAGACCTTATGGCTGATACATAACCTTTTTTATGGATGTTTCTGCCTGCTGAATGAAGCGAACCTTTCAGCTTTTCTGCAACCATGGTAAGGATCAGATTTTTACCGTCCTCACCCAGCACTTCTCCTGTGTCGGCATTCACTTCTGAAAAAACTCTTCTGGCCAGTCTGTCAAATGACAGTGCCTCGGCATTAGTGATAACGCCTGTCTCTGACATATGACACAAAAGTTTCTGGGCATCCATGGTTGACTGCTCAGGCACAATATAATAATAGTGCCTCCAGGGATCTTTTTCGGCTTTTTTCAAAAGATCAGATACGGCAAAATATGATTTGCCGCTGCCGGATCTTCCAAGTATCAGTCTGAGTGACATAAAGAGCCTCCTTTATTTTTCTTCATTCATGCGAAGAAGTTTCTTCTCCTGATCAGCAGCAATCAAAGGATCGAGTATCATCTCCAGATCTCCGTCCAGAAAACGGTCGAGCTGATATATGGTAAGATTTATTCTGTGATCGGTCACCCTGCCCTGAGGAAAATTATATGTCCTTATTTTCTCCGACCTGTCACCTGTGCCTATCTGAGACAGGCGCTCGTCAGAGGCTTCCTTCTGCCTCTTCTGAAGCTCCAGATCATAGAGCTTGGTGCGAAGGAGATTGAAGGCCTTTTCCTTATTCTGGATCTGGGATTTCTCAGTCTGTGAATAGATGACGATTCCTGTCGGATAGTGGGTAAGCCTGATCGCGGAATCCGTCGTATTTACGCACTGGCCTCCGTTGCCGGATGCTCTCATAACATCTATCCTTATATCTTTCTCATTAATAACTATGTCCACATCCTCAGCCTCAGGCATGACAGCCACAGTGCAGGTAGAAGTATGTATCCTGCCTCCTGATTCAGTCTGCGGCACTCTCTGGACTCTGTGGACTCCGGACTCATATTTAAGTATGGAATAAGCCCCCTTGCCTTCCACACAGAAATTGATCTTTTTAATTCCACCAAGACCGGTAAGTTCAGATTCCATGACTGACATTTTCCAGCCTTTTCTATCAATGAAATGGCAGTACATCCTGTAAATCTCAGAAGCAAACAGAGCCGCCTCATCGCCACCTGCGCCTGATCTTATCTCCATGATCACATTTCTGTTGTCATTCGGATCTTTAGGCAGGAGAAGAACTTTTAAATCATGCGCCTTCTTTTCCTTCAGATTCTTTTCCTCCTGAAGATCCTCTTTTATCATCTGCCTCATCTCAGGGTCATTTTCATCCCTGAGAAGCTCCATATTTTCCTCAATGGCGTCACTCGCTTTTTTGTATTCCCTGTAGCAGTCTACGACAGGCATGATCTCAGCCTGCTCCCGGAGGAGAGCTTTCAGCCGCTCAGAATCATTAGCCACTTCCCTGTCGCTCATCTCGCGGACTATCTCTTCAGATCTCATTACTGCCTCTTCAAGCTGTTCAAACATTTTATCTGTCCGCCTTTCCAAAAGCCACACGGTCATTCCCGGAAAGATCCTTTATTATTTTCACATCCGAAAAGCCGTTATTCTTATAAAGTTTAATTAAACTCTCACCCTCATCATATCCTATCTCCGTTATAAAAACTCCTCCATGAACAAGATAAGAGCCTATATCTTTAAATATTTTTCTGTAAAAAAGAAGTCCGTCAGCTCCACCGTCCAGAGCCAGATGCGGCTCATGCCTGAATACCTCCGGCATAAGACCTTCTATCTCGTCTGATTTTATATAGGGAGGATTCGATACAATCATATCATATGAGCCGTTCAAGGAACAAAAGAGATCACTCTTTTCAATCTTCGCATCCACTCCCAGATGGGAAGCGTTCTCTTTTGCTACTATAAGCGCTTTTTCAGAAATATCTGAAAGCGTAAGATCCGGCTCTATTCCCATTTTCTTTAATTCAAGAAAAAGAGTTATTCCGATGCAGCCGCTTCCTGTACAAAGGTCAAGAATTTTTAAATGATTTTTCCCGCTTTTCTCTGCTGCATCAAGGCAGGTCTCAATTACTGTCTCGGTATCAATTCTTGGAATAAGAACATCTTCGTTTATTTTAAATTCATATCCGAAAAAATCGCATCTGCCCATCAGCTGCTGGAGAGGAACCCTTTCGGATCTCTTCTTAATAAGTTCTTTATATTTTTCACAGACAGAGTATGGAGCTTCTTGTCCGGCAAGGGCAATATATTTATTAAGTGGTATATCGGCAGCAAACAGAAGAAGTTCCCGTGCATCAAATGCGCTGTCATCTCCTATGAATTTCAGTTTCTTTCTACCCATATTATAAAGATCAATATATGTATACGACATAATACAAACCCCAAGAAAACCTGCAGTATGTGTCTTCATCAGTTAAAAAAAGAGCTGAGAAAAATCTCAGCTCTGTCCATCCATGTATGTATCGATCTATCAGTCGTTGCTGATGCCGTACTTCTTATTGAACTGCTCGATACGACCGCGTGCCTTATTGGACTTCTGCTGTCCTGTGTAGAACGGATGGCACTTTGAGCAAACTTCAACGTGGATGTTTTCCTTGGTTGATCCGGTAACAAATGTATTGCCGCAGTTGCATGTAACTGTTGCCTGATAATAATCCGGATGAATACCCTTGCGCATGACTTTCACCTCTTCTTATAAAAAGTAAATTCTGTTGCTATGCTGTCACATCCCGAAAACAGCTAATCTAATATAACATAATGTATCATACTATGCAAGAAAAAACTCTCAAATCTCGATCGGCTTTTTGCTTCTTAAAAGGAGCTTTACAAATTCCTCATTGCTCCTGGTCCTCATCATGGTATTAAGGACATCCTCGGTGGCCTCGTCCCGCTTCATTCCATTGAGGCTTCTGTGAATAATCTCCATAGCCGCCATCTCGTCATCGTTAAGAAGCAGATCGTCCCTTCTGGTGCCTGACTGCACAAGATCGATAGCGGGGAATACGCGCTTTTCAGAAAGCTTCCTGTCAAGCACGAGCTCCATATTGCCGGTACCCTTGAATTCCTCATAAACCACATCATCCATTTTGGATCCGGTATTTACGAGAGCCGTGGCAAGGATAGTAAGGCTTCCGCCGTTTCTGATATTTCTGGCAGCTCCGAAAAATCTCTTCGGCATATGAAGAGCCATTGGATCGAGTCCTCCTGAAAGAGTCTTTCCGCTTGGCGGTACGGTGAGGTTATAAGCTCTGGACAGTCTGGTGATGGAATCAAGTAGGATCATTACATCCCTGCCCTGTTCAACAAGACGCTTAGCTCTCTCTATAGCCATCTCCGATACTCTCTTATGATGCTCCGGCAGCTCGTCAAAAGTAGAATAAATCACTTCAACATTGTCGCCCTCGATCTGCTCTTTCATATCAGTTACTTCCTCAGGTCTTTCATCTATAAGAAGCACTATTATATGGATCTCCGGATGAGTGGTTTTTACGGATTTTGCTATCTGCTTTAAAAGAGTGGTCTTGCCGGCCTTAGGCTGAGAGACGATCATACCTCTCTGTCCCTTGCCTATCGGCGAAAAAAGATCAACTATCCTGGTCGCCACAGGTCCACCGGGAATTTCCAGTCTTATCCTCTCATCCGGAAATACCGGCACCATATCCTCGAAAGGAGTCCTGTACCTCATATCCTCCGGAGCGCATCCGTTTACATCGGAAATAAATAAAAGGGCTCCGTATTTATCACTTGAATTATTCTTTCTGGTAACTCCGGTTATCATGTCTCCGGTCTTCAGATTGAATTTTCTTATCTGTGAGTGAGAAACATAGATATCATTTTCACCCGGCATATAATTATCAGATCTGATGAAACCGAATCCTTCCTGCATTACTTCAAGGATCCCTACGCACTCTCTGCCATCGTGAAATTTTCTCTCCCTGACTTCTTTATTTTCTTCAATAACAGGTCTGTTATCAAATGCAAGACTCTCTGCAGGTTCACGAAGTTCGTCCCTGCCGGCAGCTGCCGGCAGTCCGTTTTCTCCATCTTCATTTACATTTTCAGTATTCTGATTTGAAACATCGGTTGAAATATTATTTGAATTTTTTTCGGGATCCGGCTGCTTATTTTCTGCAGCTGATGATCCTGCAGATATTTTATTCTCATTTTCAGAGGCATCGGATTTCTTTCCGGCTCTCTTTTTATATTTTCTGCGTGGCTTTTTCTCTGTATCTTCCTCTGTCCTTATTTTTTTGGGACGTCCGCGTTTTTTCTTTGGCTTTTCAACAACATCAGCTTCTTTTTTCTCGTCTGCTGAATCTTTTTTCTCGTCTGCTGAATCTTTTTTCTCGTCTGCTGAATCTTTTTTCCCTCCTGATGCTGTTATTTCATCAGTTGAGACAGTTTCTCCATTGGCATCAAGCTCTGACAGAATCTTTGCGAGTTCAGACTTTTTATACCTGTAATATTGCTTGACTCCACGATTTTTCGCGATTTCCTTAAGCTCAAGCACAGGAGTTTTCAGGTATTTTTCTTTAGTGTCTTCCATAGATACCCCTTAAAAATTATTGAAATGATGAAAATACAATTCTTTAAGAAAAAACAGGAAATAATAAGAGACCTGTGATTATTCTGAATGATATGAATGTATTCTCCTGAATAGATCAAATTTATTATAAAACATAAAATTTAAATTGAAAAGAATAAAATAAAAAATTCCAAAAAATGATTCTGATATCAAAGTCCCTTCCGCCACTCATTTATGATATAGTATTAACGGCTTGACAATTAAGGAGGTCTTCAAATGACAATTGATGAAGAAGCGCTTGAGGCGCATAAGAAATGGAATGGCAAAATCGATACGGTACCAAAATCCCATGTCAAAAACAGACATGACCTGTCAGTTGCATATACACCGGGAGTGGCGGCTCCATGCCGGGTAATAGAATCAGATCCTAAAATGGCTTATGATTATACTTTGAAAGCCAATACGGTAGCTGTAGTTTCCGATGGTTCTGCAGTGCTTGGGCTTGGCAACATAGGACCGCTTGCCGCCATGCCTGTCATGGAAGGAAAATGCGTACTTTTCAAAGAGTTTGGAAATGTAAATGCCTTCCCCATCTGCCTGTCTACTCAGGATCCTGACGAGATCGTAGCTGCCGTGACCGCGATTGCCCCGACATTCGGCGGAATTAATCTTGAGGATATTTCAGCTCCCAGATGCTTTGAAATAGAGGAGAGACTGAAAAAGACGCTTGACATCCCCGTTTTTCACGATGACCAGCATGGTACTGCTATTGTAGTACTCTCAGGAATAATAAATGCGCTGAAAGTGACCGGCAAAAAAAAGGAAAATGTAAAGATAGTAGTTAACGGCGCAGGTTCGGCAGGCGTAGCCATCACAAAGCTTCTTCTCCGCTATGGTTTTCCTTATATCACAATGTGCGATAAATCCGGAATTCTCTCAAAATCATCTCCGGACCTTAACTGGATGCAGCAAAAGATGATGGACGTCACAAACCCTGACCAAAAGACCGGCACGCTTTCTGATGCCCTGAAGGGTGCTGATATTTTCGTTGGCGTGTCCGCGCCTGGAATTGTATCTTCTGATATGGTCCGTTCCATGAATAAGGATGCGATTATCTTTGCCATGGCAAATCCCACACCGGAAATCATGCCGGATATTGCAAAAGCTGCCGGAGCAAGGGTAGTAGGAACCGGAAGGTCTGACTTCCCCAATCAGATAAACAACGTGGTTGCATTCCCCGGTATATTCAAGGGAGCACTCGAAGGTCATGCCCGCGAGATTACTGAAGAAATGAAGCTTGCAGCCGCAAACGCCATTGCGGGACTGGTTAGTGATGATGAACTGAATGAAGACAACATCATGCCGGAAGCTTTTGATCCTCGTGTGGCTGATGTTGTGGCAAAGGCCGTCTGCGATAATATCAGGAGATAAATTTCTATATGGCAGAACCTGATTTGATTTACAAGATGACTGTCCTGAAATTACTGACTATGGCAGGAATGCCTCTTTCGAACACACAGATTACTGACTTTTTTCAGGATAATAACTACACAGGATTTTTTACTTCTCAGGAGATCATTCACTCCATGGAAGAACAAAAGCTGATAATAGGAGAAAAGAGCCATAATCTGACTCTTTTTTCTCCGACCTCTGAGGGCAGAAAAACTCTTAACCTTCTTTCTGACCGGATCACTCCGGCTATAGAGCGTGACATCAGAAATTATCTGGCGAGAAACGGCATAGAAATAAAGACAAGAAATAATGTCCTGTCTTCATACGACAGAGCAACGGGCGGCGGATATACAGTCCACCTCAGTCTTAAAAATAATGAAAATGAAATAATGGATATGAACGTGCATGTATCAAGCCGGGAAGAGGCCGAATCCTTCTGCTACAACTGGAAAGTACGTTACGAGGAAGTCTATGCTTCTCTTCTTGATATTCTGATACAATAAGAAAATCAAAAATCCACGGCTCTGCCGTGGATTTTTTTACTCAATAAAACTTCCCACATTTAATGTAAAATCACAAAGTGATGTTACATAGATCATCTTCGTTGCAAGGATTCATTCGCTTTTTGCTTACAGACACAAGTTGTGTTTTTCTGTTTGCTCGCACGCGCTTTTTAGCGGCTCTCTGACAAAAGCGCGCAGAAATGCTTGAATTAAATTATTGCAGTTGCAATATGCTACAAGGAAGCATTTCTGCTTGAACGATTGTCAACCGAGCCGCAGCTAGCGTGCTCGCTCACGACGAAAAACACAATGTTCGCCACCATCTGTGCATCCGTAAGCAAGCTTCAATGAATCCTTGCAACGAAACTTCTATTTATTTATGCGGGAAGTTTTAATTATTTATTAATGAATGAATTCCATTCTGATATTATGCTGTCATCCTTGAAATAATCTATCTTCATGGCTTCCCTGACTTTAGAAAGCGTCTCGTCAGTCTCATCGGCAGCATGACGGGTACCGGAAGAAAGTATGTCATAGACTTCCGGTATCTTCTTCTGCCATTCAGCACGTCTTTCACGGATGGGCGACAGGAAATCTTCAAGGACTTTGATCAGAAATTTCTTGCATTTCACATCTCCAAGTCCGCCCTTTTTATAATGCTCCTTCATCTCTTCGAGACATGAATACTCAGGCAGATATTCTTTGAACTGGTCTTCGCATGAGAAAGCGTCAAGATAAGTAAATACCGTATTTCCTTCTATATGTCCGGGATCTGCGATATTTATATGCTCCGGATCTGTATACATCTTCATGACCTTGTCATGTACGCTTTTTTTATCATCGGAAAGATATATGCAATTTCCGAGTGATTTTGACATCTTGGCAGAGCCGTCAGTACCAGGCAGACGGAGCTGGGCTTTTTCTTTCGGAAGAAGGATCTCAGGTTCGACAAGAACATCGCCGTATGTGGAATTAAATTTCCTGACAATCTCTCTTGCCTGCTCGATCATGGGTTCCTGATCTTCACCGGCGGGAACTGTAGTAGCATTGAATGCCGTAATATCAGCTGTCTGGGAAACAGGATATGTGAAAAAACCCGCCGGAAGTCCTTCGGAATCAAATCCCTTCTGCTGCATCTCCGACTTTACCGTAGGATTTCTCGAAAGCCTTGCCGTGGTGACAAGATTCATATAATAAAAAGTCAGAGCATGAAGAGCAGGTATGCCTGACTGAACACATATTGTCGCCTTATCAGGATCTATTCCTACGGACAGATAATCAAGCGCGACTTCTATCATATTTTCTCTTATTTTCGCCGGATTATCCCAGTTGTCTGTAAGTGCCTGATCATCAGCGATCAGAATATTTATCTCATCATACTCACCGGAATTCTGCAGTTCCACACGTCTCTTAAGAGAGCCTGCGTAATGCCCTATATGAAGCTTTCCGGTAGGACGGTCGCCTGTCAATATTATCTTCTTTTTGGATTCCATATATACCTCCCTGGAATACGCATAAAAAATCAGCCTGACATAATGGATTAATTTTATCACAAACAGAAAAGATAATCTAACCCAATGTTATCAATCAAGAAGCCGAAGCACATCAGCTCTGTCATAAGTCACACTTTTTTTCTTCTCGGACTCTATATGGAAAAGTGCATTTGCCGCTATATGTTCGGCTGCCTGTTCCAGATCCCTGACTCCGGGCTCTGACCTGTATCTTTCTATGACTGCCCTGGCTCCGTCATCCGTAATTCTGCATTCACTTTCTGTCATGCTCATGCGTTTCAGCACTTTCGGGAACGAGAAACGGAGGAATATCTCCTTCTTCTCTTCCGGAGTGTAATCCGGAATATCTATTAAAGCGAACCTCGTCATAAGAGGTTCTGAAATACGTGATTTATCATTGGCAGTTGCAATAGGATATACTCCGCCGGTCGGAACCATGCATTCGATATAATTGTCTGTAAATCCCAGATTATCAAGAAGCGTCAGAAGCGCATCAGCAGGATTTGCGCCCTGCGATCCCTGATCTGCCTTATCGAGTTCATTGATAATAAATACCAGATTTGAAGAACCTGCTCTCTGATAGGCTTCCATGATTCTTCCCGGCTTTGCATTTGCATATACTCTGGGGCTTCCCGTAAGCGCTTCCGCATCGCGGATCGATGACATATCAAGAGATGTCCAGGGAAGGCCGAGAATCTTTGCCACGGCATATGCTATCTGCGATTTTCCGACTCCTGCGGGACCGGCCAGAAGCAGGCCATATGCCGGGAGAGTATGAGTCCTGTTGATCTGTATAATGGTTTCAATTATCCTCTGCTTCACTCTGTCCATGCCGAAAAGCTCTTCATCGAGAATTTTTCTGGCGCGTACCGGATCTATTGATTCAAAATGACTTGAATGCCAGTGAATATTAAGCATTATGGAAAGAGCCCTCCTGGCATGGCGCCTTTCATCAGGACTTATTGAAGTAAGTGAGGTAAGCTCAATGTTCCTGTATGCCCATTTCCTGATATTTTCAGGCAGGGTCTTTCCGGCAGCCTTCATGAAATTCTGGATAGATGTCATATCAGACATATAAACGGAATCGGAGTCATTCTCATCATCCTCCTCCGGTTCATCCTCCGGAATATCGCTCTCTGTCAGTCTCTCTATAACAGTCTGCATGAATTCATCAGCGCTTTTCAGCCTGGCTCTACCCGTTGAATCCACTGCCCTGCACTTCGTGACCGCGTATCCAAGCCCGGTATGAGTTCCTGAAAGTCTTACATCACAATGAGTCTCCCCCATCCAGTTTACAAAATCCACAAACCTCTTATCTACCGAAGATACAGCAGCATAAAGCTGGTCAGATGATTTCCCATACTCTAATACTACTCCCCGGTCTGATTTAATGAATTTCCCGCTGGTATGATGTACCAGAGTCCGACCCTCATCATATAAGACAAACATGGGATGTTCAGGCGTGATCATATGGGAAGTCTGTTCTATCGTTCCCGTTGCCATCCCCTTGCTGGGATCTAAAACCGCCCTGTCTTTTGCTTCTATCTTTTTGTCTTCGTCGCTGAAATCAAATACGCGTGATGCCATCACATTCCTCCATTATCTGTTTTTTCAGAGCTTGGGCTGCTGAAATTTTCCTATATATTTTTCCGACTGGGTCACATTGATTATTACATCAGGATCCGCCTCTCTGATTATCTCAATTGCGTCATTAAGCTCATATGAAGATGTAACCGCGATCAGCATATAGGTCCTGCTGCCGGTGTATCCTCCTATGCCGGAGAGCTCGGTAATGCCGTGGTTTGATTTTTTTATATAATTTTTCATCACAATGTCCGGGCACCTGGTGAATATCTGAAGCGACACTCTCTTGTATCTCTTATGAAAAGTGGTGATCATTCTGGTCGATATGAACTGAAATAAAATCGAATATCCGGCCTTGTCCCATCCGGACAGGTAACCGAAGACCAGAAGCAGCATGCAGTTAAAAACAAATACCTGAACCCAGATTTCTCTTCCTGTCTTATTCGACACATAGAGCGCGATAAAATCAGTACCGCCTGTCGATGCGCTGCCTCTTAAGGCTACAGCTGTTCCAAATCCGAATACGCAGCCGCCGAAAATCACTGATAAAATGTAATCGTCAAACAGTGGATGGACCGGTATCATATTCTGAAATAAAGAAAAAAGGACCACCTGAAGAAGAGAAAAGAATACAAACCTCTTTGATATCTCCTTTACACAGAAAAGGGCTACAGGAACGTTTATTAAAATAAGGAAAATATATACAGGGATCTCATTTCCAAGCCTCAGGCTTATCAGGTTAAAAAGAGTTGCAAGTCCCAGAAATCCGCCCGGCAAAAGACCTGCCTTTACAAGAAACACATTGTTGGCAAATGCCATCATGGCAGCTGATAAAATAACAGAAAAAAGTGTGATCAGATTCTTTCGATTAATTATTTTCATATAAGTATCTGACCTCCAAAAACAATCTGAAGAAGATCTTCAGGCTCGCTTATAAGATAATCCGCTCCGGCAGATGCAAGCTCACTTCTGCTGCCGTATCCGTAGAGGACTCCCGCAGAACTGACACCGCAGGAGACGGCTCCGTCTATATCAAAATGAGTATCGCCGACCATGATTGATTTATTTTTTTCCATATTTGAATGTTTCAGGGCTTTATCTATAAGCCTTGATTTATCTGATGACGGATCATCAAAACCCGGTGCCGATACATACGAAAAGAATTTATAGAGATCAAATTTTTTTAGGATACGGACGGCAAATTCATAAGGCTTTGAGGTGACAAGAATATTTTCTATTTTCCTCTTATTAAGCTCTGATAAAGTATCTTCTATCCCATCATATAAAACCACATCAAAAAGCCTGTCTGTCTCATAATACCTCCTGTAAGCATCAGTGGCCTTTTGGGCAGTATCAACGTCCATACCGCAGATATTCATGAAAGAATCCATAAGCGACGGACCCACAAACTTTCTTAATTGAGTCTCATCCGGAATTGGATAATCAAGAACCAAAAGCGCATGACGAACAGATTCCAATATTATCTTTCCCGAATCTGTGATGGTCCCGTCGAGATCAAACATCACGCATTGAATCTTATTATCATGATTTCTTAATATTTCAACCATAGAACATTTCTCCGGCTTTTACCTGTTTTCCCAAACTCTTATGTTTTGAGATAGCAGAATGTGTCATGTCAAAATTAAGCAACAGAAAATATTTTTTCATAAATTTACGTTTGCTCGCAATTCGTGTTTCTTTTTACTTTAACCATAATAACAGTACTTGATTATTTTTAGAAGAAAAAAATTCTTTTTCAGCTCTCTTTATGATAAAATATTAAAGTTCCTGTAAAGAAACAATCAAATCTCTAAGGAGTATATCGTGTCTATCTTCAACTTTGTGGCACTTTTCGGCGGACTTGCGTTTTTCCTTTTCGGCATGAATCTCTTGTCAGGTTCTCTTGAAAAGATGGCCGGCGGCAAACTGGAAAAGCTTCTTCGCCGTGTTACTGACAATCCCTTCAAGGGTCTTATCGTCGGAGCGGTCATCACGATCGCCATCCAGTCATCATCAGCTACAACCGTTATGCTGGTCGGATTCGTAAATTCCGGCATTATGCAGCTGTCACAGACAGTTTCTGTTATCTTCGGCGCTGATATAGGCACTACTCTTACGGCTTGGATCCTCTCTCTCACAGGTCTTGATAACGGTGGCGGCACAGACATTATAATCGGCATGCTTCAGCCGAAAAATTTCTCAATGATATTCGCCCTTGTCGGGGTCATACTCCTGATGGTCG
The DNA here is from genome assembly GCA_900316665.1 of uncultured Lachnospiraceae bacterium. Lineage (GTDB taxonomy): Bacteria > Bacillota > Clostridia > Lachnospirales > Lachnospiraceae > Lachnocurva. Next base: position 35,316 of record ONDV01000007.1, on the reverse strand, counting down.
CACACCGTCAGCGTTCCAAAGATATCGGCACCATGATGCTTGGCTTTGCAATTCTTATGACAGGTATGACAATGATGTCCGATTCCATGTCGCCTCTTGCTGATTTGCCCCAGTTCGCGGATATGATGGCGCATTTCAGAAATCCTCTTCTCGGCGTACTTGTCGGTACACTTATTACCGGAGTGATTCAGAGTTCTGCAGCTTCAATCGGAATTCTCCAGGGCTTATCCATGACAGGTCAGATCACACTCGGCATGTCCATTCCGATAATAATGGGAGCAAATATAGGAACCTGCATGACAGCCGTACTCTCATGCATCGGCGTAAACAGAAAAGCGAAAAGGGTAGCTGCTGTACATGTATCAATAAAGGTAGTAGGCACCATACTCTGGCTTATTGTTTTTTACGGGCTGGATATGTTCTTCCATTTCACATTTATGGACATTAAGGCAACCACATTCTCGATTGCCATGTTCCATACCATATTCAATGTGGTGAACACCCTGATCCTGTTCTGGTTTCAGAAGCTGTTTGTGCGTCTGGCATACAAGGTCTTCTCGGATTCTCCCGACGACCGGGAGCTCTTCCTCGACGAGAGGCTTATGGTCACTCCGGCAATAGCACTTGCCGAGGTGCAGAACACTATGATAAAGATGGTCGAGAAAGCAAGAAAGAGCCTCGACAAGTCTACTGATATGATGAAGGACGGGTTCGAAGAAGACACTTTTGAATGGATTCAGAAGAATGAGAAGAAGATTGACAGCTACGAGGATCATATAGGTTCATATCTGATCAAATTGACTACCACCCAGCATCTGTCTGAATATGACAAGAAAAAGGCATCGAAAATCCTGCAGGGAACCGGTGATTTCGAGCGTATAGCAGACCATTCTTCCTATATATCTAAATCTTATGCAGAGATGCATGATAAGAAAATCAAATTCTCAAAGTCAGCCCGAAAGGAACTGTCACGTCTTTCCGATGCCTGTCATGAGATATACAATCTGGCATGTGACTCATATATAAATGATGATATCGTAAAAGCCAGAAGCATTGAACCTCTCCAGAGTGTGATCAGCAATATGTGCGAGGCTTTCCGCGAGGATCATATTGACAGGCTTGCATCAGGAAAATGTACTGCCGAACAGGGATTCATTTTCAGTGATATCCTGAATTCATGCGAGCGCATTGCCGATCATTCGCAAAATATTGCGGCGATAGTTCTCCGCTTCTCCAGCATAAATCTTGACAACAGACGCTATATGCATGACATTAAGCTTCGTAAAACTCCGGAGACAGAGAAACTCTACGAAGACTATTACTCAAAATACCTGAGATAATGGTGACCACTCACTGAAGATAGTCGATGCAGACCCTTGATTTCATATTTGGTGCAATAAGACTGTCCTTGATTTTGAGATGATCCGGATGGCTTGCGTATGTCTTCAGAGCTTCTTCATCGGTCATTGTGCAGTCAAGCATGAGATCTGCATTAGATGACGGCAGACATTCTGTCTGCACATGTATTTGAAGAAGTCCCGGTACTATCCCCTTCAGATCCTCAAGTCCCTTCTTTATTCCTGATCCTAATTCTCTCTTTTCCTCAGAAGAAAGCTCGTCCTTAAACTGCCACAGAATTATATGCTTTACCATTTTTTCTCCTCTCATTATTTTTGACAACGCCATCAGGAAATCCTATTCTAAATGCCCATATGTCTCATTTACAGTATCAAAGATACCTTAATTATATACGACTAAAACTTCCCACATCAATAATGAAAATTTTCGTCGCAAGGATTCATTTGCTTATTGCCAAGAGATGTCACAGTGGTGGCTCACAAGTTGTGTTTTTCTGTTTGCTCGCACGCGCTTTTTAGCGGCTCTCTGACAACATTTCTGCTTGAACGATTGTCAACCGAGCCGCAGCTAGCGTGCTCACTCACGACGAAAAACACAATGTTCGCCACCATCTGTGCATCTCATGGCTTCAATGAATCCTTTGCGACGAAAACGATCCATGGAAATTGATGCAAGAACATTTAAAGTGCAAACTTCGTTTGCTTGCGCTTGCACTTGTAACATCACTTCGTGATGTTACATTAAATATGGGAAGTTTTAATTAATTATATACTACTATTTTTTCACAAAATTTTCATTGAATTATTTTATTCCGGATGATATACTGTAGCACGCTACATATTGAACAGAAAAGGAGTTATGATGTCAGATGAAAACCATATTTTCATATATCTGAAGCAGATAACGGACAGTATCAAAGTACTTGTGAATGAAGATCTGAAAGCCTGGGATCTCACCTTCTCGCAGATATATGTTCTGAAATGTCTGGAGGATCACAATGGTCACATGACTCAGAGAGCTCTTGAGAACAGTCTCCATGTATCCCACCCAACAGTGACAGGTCTCGTTTCCCGCCTTGAGAAAAACGGATTCGTCACATCAGCTTCTGACGAAAAAGATCACAGAAATAAGATCATCACTCTTACAGAAAAGGCCAAATCACATCATGCCGCGGCAACTGAAAAGAGGCTGCAGAACGAGGCCATGATGCTTGCCGGTCTTGATGATGATGAAGTAAATACTCTTGAGAACCTGCTTAAGAAAATACTTGATAATATTTCCTGAAAAAGAAATCTTAAAAAGAAAGGAATTAATAATGATCCGAACACTTTCAAAAAGCATTCGGGAATACAAAATGCCTTCCATACTCTCTCCCGTCTTTGTGGCGATGGAGGTAGTATTTGAATGCATCATCCCTCTTGTAATGGCATCACTTATTGACCACATGAACGGCAGCAGCATGAAACCCATTCTATATGACGGTCTTATTCTTATAGGTCTTTCAATGTGCTCGCTCTTCTGCGGACGCATGGCTGCCATCGAAGCTGCAAAGGCTTCCTGCGGATTTGCGAAAAATCTGAGATTCGATATGTTCTCAAACATACAGTCATTCTCTTTCCAGGATATTGACAAGTTCTCGACATCATCCCTTGTCACCAGAATGACGACCGATGTTACAAATGTGCAGAATGCTTACGGTCAGATAATCCGAGGACTTGTCCGGGCTCCTCTTATGATTATTTTTTCTATCGTAATGGCGCTTGGAATAAACGCGAGGATGTCTCTCATCTTTATTTTTATACTTCCGGTTCTGGCATTTGTTCTTATCGGGATCACCCTTATCGTGCATCCGATATTCGTTCGTATCTTCCATAAATATGACGCTATGAATGACTCTGTACAGGAGAACGTCAACGGGATCCGGGTTGTAAAATCATTCGTGCGGGAAGATTACGAGATCAATAAATTCGACAAAAGATCTGAAGACATCAGGGTGGATTTCACACGCGTTGAAAAGATTCTTGCAATAAATATGCCTGTAATGACTCTTGCCATCGATCTTGCCATGCTTCTCGTATCCATGATCGGATCAAATATAATAATAAAGTCTCATGCAGCTGATCTTACTACCGGAGAACTTTCCTCTCTCATCACATACGGGATCCAGATTCTTGTATCCATGATGATGGTATCCATGGTGTTTGTCATGGTAATAATATCCGAAGAAAGTGCTCATAGAATTGCAGAAGTCCTTGAATATAAGAGCACTCTTACTTCTCCTCAAAATGGCATAAAAGAGGTAGCGGACGGCGATATCGAATTTGACCATGTATCATTCAGCTACTCGAAAAAGGCGAAAAAAAACGCTCTGTCCGATATATCTCTTCATATTCCGTCAGGTTCCACGCTTGGAATAATAGGTGGAACCGGTTCGTCAAAATCCACCATGATTCAGCTTATATCGCGTCTCTATGATGCCACAGAGGGAAGCGTGAAGGTCGGAGGTATTGATGTAAGAGACTATGACCTTGACAGTCTCCGGGATCAGGTGTCTGTAGTACTTCAGAAAAATGTCCTCTTCTCAGGAACCATTATTGATAACATGCGATGGGGCGATCCTGCTGCCGGAATCGACGAGATAAAACATGCCTGCGCCCTGGCCCAGGCTGATAAATTTATCAATCAGATGCCGAAGGGTTATGAAACCTATATAGAGCGCGGCGGCTCCAATGTATCAGGCGGACAGAAACAAAGGCTATGCATAGCAAGAGCCATCTTAAAAAAACCTAAGGTGCTTATTTTTGACGATTCCACTTCGGCTGTTGACACAAAGACTGATGCTCTTATCAGAAAAGGTCTGAATGACGCCATTCCTGATACGACCAAGATAATCATCGCCCAGCGCATATCATCAGTTCAGGACTGTGACAGGATAATCGTTCTTGACAAGGGAAGGATAGCTGAATCAGGCACACACGATGAACTTATCAGGAAGAACGGCATATATAGAGAGATATTTGAATCCCAGACCGGAAAGGAGGCAGAAGCATGACTAAAAAAAATGAAGGCACGATGAAAAAAGGAACATCAAAAAGACTTCTTAAATATATATCGGCTCATTACAAATTTCATCTGATAATCGTATTCATATGCATAATCCTTTCAGGCATATCCGCTACAGCAGCCACCGTTTTCCTCCAGAAACTGATAGACGACTGTATCACTCCCGGCATCAAAAACGGTATGTCATCTGTAGCCGGAAAGATGACTCTATATCTTATATCAATGGCAGTCATATATCTTATCGGAGTCTTGTCTTCATTCATATTTACAAGAATTATGGCTACCGTCACCCAGGGGACTCTTAAGGATCTCCGAAACGATATGTTCAACCATATGGAGACACTTCCAATCAGATACTTTGACACTCATGCCCATGGCGATATCATGTCTACTTACACAAATGATACCGATGCCATCAGGCAGATGATAGGTCAGAGCGCGCCGATGATTCTGCAGTCGCTTTTGTCTATAGCAGCGATCATTGTTATGATGCTGTCATACAGCCTGATTTTATCCCTTGTCGTAGCAGTGTTTATTTTCCTGATAATGTATGTATCTAGAAAATACTCGCTTCATTCAGCTAAGTATATGATGAAACAGCAGGAATCTCTGGCACGCGAAGAGGGATTTGTAGAAGAAATGATTGAAGGCTCCAGAGTAATAAAGGTGTTCGTTCATGAAAAAAAGACAATTAAGGATTTCAGCGATATTAATGAAGATCTCTTCCGCGACAGCAACGAGGCAAATCGCTCAGGAAACATCCTCATGCCTATAGTATCGAATATAGGAAATCTCATGTATGTCATGATTGCATTTATCGGTGCTATAATGGCATTCTCCCGCTCCACAAATATAGGATTCGCCGGAATCGGCATAATGACAGCCGGAATAATCATATCATTCCTCGGAGCGGCAAGGCAATTGTCACAGACCATTGGGCAAATATCCATGCAGGTACCACTTATCGCCATGGCTATGGCCGGCGCGGAACGTGTATTCGCTCTTCTCGATGAAGAACCGGAAGAAGATGAGGGTTATGTCACTCTGGTAAATTCAGTCGAAAAAAGCGACGGCAGTATTTCGGAAGTTCCTGAAAGCACCGGACACTGGGCATGGAAACACTACCATAAAAACGACGGCACTACTACATATACAAAGCTTGCCGGCGACATACAGATGGAACATGTGGATTTCGGTTACAACAGTGACAAGCAGATCCTTTATGATATAAGCCTATACGCAAAGCCCGGACAAAAGATCGCGTTCGTGGGAGCCACCGGAGCAGGAAAGACTACCATCACGAATCTCATCAACCGTTTCTACGACATTCCCGATGGAAAAATAAGATATGACGGGATCAACATAAATAAAATAAAAAAGCCCGACCTCAGACGCTCGCTCGGAATCGTGCTGCAGGATGTGAATCTGTTTACGGGAACCGTTATGGATAATATAAGATACGGCAATCTGAACGCCACCGATCAGGAATGCATAGAGGCAGCAAAGCTTGCAAACGCAGACGATTTTATCACAAGGCTTCCTGACGGATACGATACAATGCTTACCGACAACGGTTCGGAGCTGTCACAGGGACAGAGGCAGCTTATATCGATTGCCCGCGCCGCAGTTGCCGATCCGCCTGTCATGATACTTGATGAGGCAACATCATCTATTGATACCAGAACAGAAGCCCTGGTTCAGAAAGGTATGGACAATCTGATGAAGGGACGTACGGTTTTTGTAATCGCCCACCGCCTGTCTACCGTCAGAAATTCCGACGCCATCATGGTACTTGATCACGGCAGGATAATAGAACGCGGTACTCATGACCAGCTTATCGACCGGCACGGAGTATACTATCAGCTCTACACCGGAGCCTTCGAGCTCGAATAAAATATACCCTCCTTACTGGTTTGTCCAGTAAAGAGGGTACATATCATTTAAATGAAGGGCGTTTTTTATTTTGAAGTTTTTTACCGAATCAGATAATATCAGGTATCACCATGTTCTGGGTAAGTTCTTCATAAGTCTGCGGCTTTATCATCCAGGCGCTCTTTCCGTCTCGTACAAGCACAACGCCCGGCACAGGATTCATATTGTAATTCGATGCCATCGTAAATCCGTAAGCACCCGTGGAATACATTGCAAGGATGTCTCCTGCTTTTACTGAACGCGGCAGCATATAATCAGTAAGGAGAATATCTCCTGACTCACAGTATTTTCCGCATACGGTCACCTTGTCATCACAAGTCTCGTCTGCCTTATTGGCTATGCATGCATCATATTTTGCCTGATAGAGTGCGACTCTGATATTATCTCCCATTCCGCCGTCAACCGATACATATTTCCTGACGCCGGGGATCGACTTTATCTGACCTACCTTATAGAGAGTGACGCCTGCTTCAGCCACTATGGATCTGCCCGGCTCGATTACGGCATCAGGGCAGGCGATTCCTATCTCTTCTGCCCTCTTCTTTAAAAGTTCCATCATGGGATCAAGAAAATATTTATAAGGCTTTCTGACTTCATCAGTATATCTTACCCCGAATCCGCCTCCGAAATTAACCTCGGAAACATCAGCATCAAATTTTTCCTTTATCTTACCGGCCCAGTCCATCAGCACATCAAGCGCTTTAAGATAAGCGTCATTTGTAAAAAGCTGAGAGCCTATATGCATATGAAGTCCGCAGAAATTCAGCCATTTGCTGTCAAGGATCTCTTTTACGATCGGCATGAGTATTTCTTCATCAAGAGGGATCCCAAATTTGGAATCCTTTTTGCCTGTAACGATATAATCATGCGTACTTGCAGCCACTCCGGGCGTTATGCGGATCATGATATTCATCTTTTTATTATATTTTTTGCAGGCGCTTTCAATAAGGGGCAGCTCCTGAATACCGTCAAGAATGATCCTGCCGACACCATATTCCACAGCCGAATCTATCTCTGACGGCTGCTTATTATTGCCGTTGAACTCGATCCTCTCTGCCGGGAAACCGGCTTTTCTGGCTGTATAAAGTTCCCCACCTGACACTACGTCTATTGACATACCTGCTTTATCCAGGATCTTATACATAGCCGTGCAGGCAAATGCCTTTGACGCGTATGCGACTCTGTTTTTTGTATCAGGATAGGCATCAATAAAATCTTTTTTCAATTCATTGATATGATCCATCATATCGTTATATGACATGACATAAAGCGGTGTTCCATACTTTTCTGCAATCTCTGTAAGATCGCAGCCGTCAAAAAATAGCCTGTTTCCTCTTGTCTCTCTTACCATTAATATTTCCTCTCTATCAGTTGTTTTTCCCGAATCTCGTGCCTGCCAGATAATCCACAAACTGCTGTGCTGTCCTTCCGGAGAATCCGCCGTGTTTCATCTCCCATGCGTTTGCCTGGATCCTCAGTTCATCATCTGACAGGCTGATGTCCGGATATTTTTTGGCAAGAGTCCTGACGATTTCCAGATATTCCTTTGGCGAAGGTCTGAAATATCCGATCCTGAGACCAAATCTTGCAGAAAGCGACAGCTTCTCCTGAACAGTATCATTTCTATGTATATCCTCGTCGTCCTGATCGGATCTGTCCTTCCAGGACTCACGCACGAGATTACGCCTGTTGCTTGTAGCCAGTATCAGGACATTATCAGGCTTCGGCTCCAGTCCGCCCTCTATCACGGCCTTCAGATATTTGTATTCCAGCTCAGATTCTTCAAATGACAAATCATCCATGTAGATGATAAAGCGGTAATTTCTGTTTTTGATCATGGATATGATCCTCGACAGATATTCGAACTGGTGCTTATAGATCTCAATCATCCTGAGTCCGTCAGGATAGAACTGATTTAAAACCGCCTTCACGGATGTGGATTTCCCGGTGCCGGCATCTCCATAGAGAAGGACATTATTAGCATTCCGCCCTGCGACAAATGCTTCGATGTTTTCGACTAATGCCTTCTTCTGTGCCTCATATCCCACAAGATCATTCAGAGTTACTGTGCTGGTATTTGTAATCGGTATCAGAAGCTCTCTTGCCGGATCATCTGACAGACGGAAAGCCTTGTTCAGTCCCAGCTTCCCCACTCCGTATCTTCTGTAGAAATCAGTGACAATATCAAAAATCTCATCATCAGACTTTGCTTTTTCTATCAGGCTGCTGAGCTCACGTACCTTTTCGCTTACGCTCTTATTATATATCCTGTCTTCTTTTTCCATAGCCTGGAAATTCTCAATGATGTCAAAACAATCAGAACCAATATATTTCTGGAATTCCGAAAAATCATAATCAAACAGCATCTTCATTATATGAAGGTCATGCTTTGCGAATATATTTACGCTACCATCATGCGCACCTGTCTTCTCTGAAACAAGAGTAAAAGGCGTCTCTGTGACCGCAATAAGATAAGCAAGGTAATTATGCCAGAGATTATTGTCAAATCCGTACGAAGTCGCCAGATCCAGGAGTCGATGTATCTCTACAAGCGTCTCTTCACGAAGTTTTTCCGGAGAATCCCCTTCTTCAGAACGTCTTATTATTTCAGATAATCTGAACAGGATCGAATCCTTTGGAATATTATTGTAAACTATCAATCCGGATGTAAGTGCGTACATCTCACCCTCCATTCATAAAATATCAGTGCTGCTTCTCATAAAGCATGCTCATCTTCATTTCATAATAATCAGGACTCATGTCTATATAATGCTTATGAGGATTCTCAAAACGCTGCTCTGTATCCCAGATCTCATTCGTAAGCTGGTCATTTACATACTCTGCTATCTCTCTTGTATCAGGCAGCTCGCATGTTCTCTTACCTCCCGATACTATAAGCTTCTGCATAGGCTTTGCTGTATAACCGATAAACGATCTATTCTTCCATGGCTTTTCAGGATCTACAAATCTGTACGGCTTTGACAAATCAACTTTTTCATCGGCACCGGTGATCAGATCAGCTACGGCATGACCTGACTCGTCATATATACGGTAAACACTCTTCAATCCCGGATTTGTGATCTTCTCAGGTGTATCAGATATCTTTATTCTGGGAGACATCCTGCCATCTTCCTCTACTGCGCAGAGCTTATATACAGCTCCGAATACAGGCTCCGACTTCGATGTGATAAGTCTCTCTCCTACTCCAAAGGAATCCACACAGCCGCCCTGATCGAGGATGGATTTGATCGTATATTCATCAAGACTGTTTGAAATAACGATCTTTGCGTCTTTGAAGCCTGCATCATCAAGCATCTTTCTTGATTTTCTTGTCAGGTAAGCCAGATCTCCGGAATCAATTCTGATTCCGAAATTTTTTGATCTGATCCCTTTTTCCCTCATCTCTTCAAATACTTTTATTGCATCAGGTACGCCCTGGTGCAGCACATCATAAGTATCAACAAGAAGAATGCAGTTATCAGGATATATGGCAGCAAATTTCCTGAAGGCCGTCAGCTCGTCATTGTAAAACATTACAAAACTGTGAGCCATGGTACCGCCGACAGGAATATTGAAATACTGCCCTGCGCTGACTGTGGCTGTGCCGTTTACTCCGCCTATGTAAGCGGCTCTGGCGCCGTATATTGCAGCGTCATTATTATGAGCTCTTCTGGCGCCGAAATCAGACACTGCTCTGCCTCCGGCGGACTTTACTATCCTTCTGGCCTTTGTAGCGATCAGACTCTGATGATTGACCTGAGATAAAATCTCTGTCTCTACCATCTGAGCCTCGGCAAGAGGTGCTACCACCGTGATCACAGGTTCACCCGGATACATTATCGTCCCCTCCGGAAAAGAATATATGTCTCCGGTGAATTTAAATTCAGTCAGATATTTAAGGAATGCCTCATCAAACGTATTGAGCGATCTGAGATAGTCAATGTCTTCCTTCTCAAAATGCATTCCCTCGATATATTCGATCACCTGCCGGAGACCGGCAAAAATCGAAAATCCGCCTCCGTCAGGATTTTTTCTGTAAAAAACATCGAAAGCGACTTTTCTGTCTTTATCTTCCGTCAGGAAGAATCCATTCGCCATCGTAAGCTCATACAGATCCATCATCATGGTAATATTTCTGTTACTGTAAATATTCATTTAAGCCTCCGCTCAGTTTTAATGCAGATTTTTAATATAATACCACAAGAAAATACAAAATATCGCCAGTATTTACAAGAGAACCTGTCGGAGTACCCGCAGCACTTATCCACTGATTACCTATATCCTGGAAATTACATTCGACCATTTTGATTGAATTTATACCATCCAGTCCGAAATGTTCAGCAAGTCTTTTGGTATCAAGTTCAAACTCAGCCTGACCTGTACCGTCAGAATTCATTGTCAGAGCGATCCTGCCGTAATAATACGGTCTGCCTGTCTGAGAATCAATACTGTTTATATCATCTTTTGGAGCTGCCGTATCAAAAAGATAATATATGCCTGTTCCGGACCCTATATAATCGTCCATAGTTTGCCATGAGTCAATGGAGCCGTCCTGATTTCCCTTTACTGCCGTAAGCATGAGTCTCATTGAATCGTCTCCGTTCACTTTGACCGTAAAAGGAGTAAAAGGATTACTTCCCCAGGTCTTTTTATCATTGATCACATATCCATAAACCTTATCATCTTTTAAAAGAAGAGTTCCGCTGCCATCTGAACCGTGACCGCCCGATGTTGTGTAATCAATCATCTGCATCTTGGCAAAATCCCATTCAGAATAATTTCCATCAATGCTGATGTCTGATACTGTGCCTGTTTTATGATTGGGATCCGGATTCTGATTTACTATATCAGAGACCAGAATATCGCCCTGATATATGCCAAATGAAACCGTCTCGTTATAATTTTTTATAATAGAAGACGGGAGGCTTATCTCGTATTCATGATCTTTTCTTTTAAAGGAGGCTCCCGTTATGGAATAACCATTCTGATAAACGCCGTTTCCATTTATCTCAAAAGCTGTAGTCCTGTTAAGATCTGTTGTAATACAGAAATTACCATTATTACTAGGTGTCGATTGAGTTATGTTTCCGGGCCATGGATATCCTCTGTTAGATCCGTCAGATCCGTCATATTCGTGAAGATATATATAGAAATTATCTCCTGACCATACAGCAGCATAGCTTTCTATAACTCCGGGAGAATACGGACTTTCAGGATAATGAGGACCGTACTTCGGCACTGCCTCCCAGTCGCTGAAATCACCGTCAATGGTAATACCGCTGAAGGCCTTTGTCGCATCCTCAGCCGATGACCTGAATGCCGGCAGCAATACAAGTACTGCTGTCAGAAATATCGATGTAATTATAGTCATTCCATGTCTTCTTCTCATATTTTCCTCTCTCAGGAAACCATTTCTTCTAAAATATTTTCTTCTAAATCTAACTATATATTACATCGGCTGTCAAGCGACTTTTATTTAGCTTTCTTTACCGAGAATCCGAATTTGCCGAGATCTTTTCCCAGACCGTAATATTCTCCATGCGAATAGACTATAGGAGATGCTTTTTCAAAACTAAACCTTCCTGATTCATCCATGTACTGACTGTCTGCATGAACCGTGAGGACTTCAGAAATGAACATTACATGCGAACCAAGATTCATGGAATTTACGACCTTGCACTCTATATTTACGGGGCTCTCCTTTACGAGAGAGACAGGTATGTCTTTAGCTTCTTCCTTTGTAAGACCGCATTCAGCCCACTTGTCGTAATCTCTACCGCTCCTGACGCCGCAGAAGTCAGTGGCAAATGTAAGTGCCTCGGTAGTCAGATTTACAGCGAATACACCTGTATCCATAAGCGCCTGATATGAATATCTTGACGGACGGACAGAGATTGACAGCATGGCCGGATCAGAGCATACCGTGCCAGTCCATGCCACTGTAAAAAGATTATCTTTCCCATCATTTCCTCTTGTAGAAATAAGCACTACCGGAAGTGGATAAAGCATATTTCCGGCTCTCCAGATTTCTTTCATCATTGTTCCTCTTTCTGTATTGATTCTATAATTGGCGGCACCAGCTGCTTCTTTCTGGAAACAACGCCAGGCAAAATGAAGTCGCATTCTGCGATCCTTTTTTCTGCGCCAAAAGCATCTGCGGCAGCTGAATCAGCATTTTTACCCGAGGCCAGAAGCTCCGTACTCTGATCAATAATATCAGTAAGCATTACAAACACCATAGATAAGCCCTTGTCTGATATGGCTTTATTAAGACAGAGTCTTATATCGTCTTTTATTTTTTCAAGCTGTTTCCCTGATACGGCGCTGATCTGCGATACACCGAAGACAGTCTCTCCCGAATAGAAAATCTTGAAATCGGTATAGAAGATTTCCTCTGCTGTCTTGCCATTGAAATCAGAACCGGCTTCAAATTCCCTGTAGGCCAGTTCCTCTATGTTCTCTCCGCAAATCTTTGAAAGCGATTCAGCAGCCTTCCTGTCTGTATCCGTGCATGTAGGAGACCGAAACATCAGCGTATCGCTTAAGATTGCAGAAAGCATGAGACCCGCGATTTCTTTCGGTATGATCACATTTTTTTCGATGAACATATTGTAGATAATGGTCGATGAGCAGCCAAGCGGCTGGTTCCTGAAAAAAATGGGCTGTATTGTCTCAAGAGAACCGAGCCTGTGATGGTCAATTATCTCAAGGATCTCAGCCTCGTCTATTCCATCTACAGCCTGGGTTCTCTCATTATGATCTACGAGTATCAGGCGCTTTCTTCCGGCATCAAGGAGATTCCTTCGCGAAAACATTCCGACATACTTATGCTTGTCATCGAGCACCGGGAAATCACGGTGTCTGATCTTTGCCATTCTCTCCTGAACCTCATCAACAGTATCATCAAGGTTGAACGTCACCAGGTGATCCTTTGTCATAAAATATCTAATAGGCATGCTCTGGTTTATCAGTCTTGCTGCCGTAAAACTGTCATATTCTGTTGTCATCAAAACACATTCGGCCGCTCCTGCTTTGGCGACGACCTCAGGATCCACATCAGTCTGTCCGGAATTTGTAACTATCATGCAGCAGGGTCTCTTTTCAAGCGCCAAAAGCTGACGATCCCGGACATCACCGAGGATAACAATATCATCTTCCTCTATTTCATTCTGAATAGTCTGATGGGAACCGGACGCGACCACGACCTTGCCTTTTGTCACATATCCATGAGCGTTTCCACTGATAATATGCGCGTTTAATGTCTCTTCTATATTCTTGTACTGGGTACGTGCTCTGCCCAGGATCCTGTTGTCGATTACTGACATATAGGATTTCGCAATATCTCCGTTTACAATTATTCCTTTAAGAAATCCGTCGCTGTTTACTACAGGAAGCGTTACAACATCGAGATCCTGCATATGTTTCCAAGCCTTTTTCAAAGAATAATGGTCATCAATTCCTGCGGTCTTTCTGAATTCTATATCTCTTATCTGTGTCGAGACGTCCGTTACCGTGTCCGGTTCAGGCACATGAAAATGATTTAGCACGAAAGCGGTCTCTGCATTCAATGAACCTGCCTTCATTGGAATATAGAGGTTGTCAGGATCAGTCCTGTTCTTAAGATATGCGTATGAGATTGCTGCGCATACGGAATCCGTATCAGGATTCTTATGACCAATGACCCATACAGGTCTCTTCATATCTTTATCCATAAGCTTGCCCTTCAAAAAACCCGGAAGCAGGCTGCCTCCGGGATAAAACAATTACAATCTGACCAAATACAGAGATAAGAAAATAAAAACCGTAAGCGCTATATTGATTATTGAAATAACCAGCGCCGTCAATGTAATTCTTTTAAGGCATTTATACCGTTTCTCCGTCAGCTTTTCCTGCTCTTCCGAGTGATCAGTCTCTCTGATAAGATCCTGTACATTCCTGTAAACCTTGACATTTTCTGAATGAACCTTCTCCGAAAGCTCACCTTTAATTGATTTCAGATTCTCATTAAGTTCTGTAAATTTCTTCTCGATGAGAGTCTCTGAATCCATACCATCCATATATTACACCTCTTCGCTCTTGAAATAGCTGACCGTCTGACCAAGCGAATCTGCAAGCTCTTTAAGCGAATCCGCAGATTCACTGATTATTGCGAATGTACTGTTAAGTTCCTCCATTGAAGCATTAGTCTCTTCAGTGGAAGCCGCATTCTCTTCGGATATTGCAGAAAGATCTGCAATTATATCCGTAAGACTCTTCTTGGCATCGTTAAGATTCTTGATACGGCCTGAAATATCGCGGACACCGACTGTCACACCCTGTACATCGGTACGCATCTGTCTCATCTCTTCACGGGTAGCTTCAAGCTTTTCACTTTGTGAATCGCAATTCTTTCTCAGCTCATCCATTACTTCAAGAGAAGATGTCGAATCGGCAATCAATTTTTCAACTATATGAGAAATCTCATCAGCGCTCTTTCTGCTCTGCTCCGCAAGATTCCTGATCTCATCAGCTACTACCGCAAAGCCCTTGCCGGCCTCTCCGGCTCTGGCTGCTTCTATTGAAGCATTAAGAGAAAGAAGGTTTGTCTGGCTTGCTATATCAGTAATTGCACCTGAAAATTTAGAAATATCCTGTACCGATTCATTGGTCGACTGTATGGAATTATTAATGGCGTCAACAGAAGATCTTACAATATCACTCTCAGCAGCCAGCTCCCGTATCGCATCGACTGAGTTGGTGCAGGAATTTTCCATCCGATCAGCCAGATTATCAAGAGTATTTACGTTATCAGTAATCTGCTCAATATTCGTTCCTATGCTGTCAGTATTTGTTGCCGCATTCTGAACGCTGTCAGCCTGTGATACAGCACCTTTAGACACATCGTCAACTGCTGCGCTGACCTGCTGGGAAGCCTGGGAAGCATGATCTGAAGAGCTGCTCAGATTATCTGAAGAATTCTCAAGCTCTGATGTCATATGTTTTGTTTCTTTAATTACCTGAGTCAGTCTGTCATTCAAGGTTTTAGTAGCTTCGGCTATCACACCAAGCTCATCATCACGTGAAAGAAGCTTTTCAGGAACTTTCTGTCCCAGTCTGCCGGAAGCAACCTTCGAGATTATGGAAGCAAGACTCTGCATTTGTCTTGAAAGGTTTCTTGAAATAGCAAGTCCGATAAAAAGGAGAATGAAAAATATGGCCACGCCAATTGAGATAAGAACAGTTGCAACTGAAACTACACTCTTTACTACATCAGCTTTCGGTCTTGCGGCAAATACCATTCCTACTACAGATCCATCTGAATTCTTAAGGGGGATATAATATCCATAATAACCTTTGTCTTCGATTGTAATGTCTTTTGAATAATATTTCTGACCTTTATCAAGCACCATGTCGGCGACCTTATCGGAAACCTCTGTTCCGACTATTCTCCTGCCCGCTTTATCTTTCAGAGTCGTTATGGCTCTGTATTTCCCCATTATGATTGAAAAATCAAGTCCGGTCTTTTTCTTCAGATTATCCACAGTATCTTTATAGACATTTGTTACATTATTCTTTCCCTTCATAATGATTCCGGTAGTGGCGTTGTATTTCCAGTCACCGTCATACATATCGGAAAATTCAGCCGATGCCAGATTCGTAGATGCATCCAGAAGTTGTTTGATATTTCTGTAATTAGTCTGCTTGAGTTCTACTATGCTGATAGTATTTTCAAGAGAGACGACCAGTGCCAGCACGATCAGGATAATAATCAATACTCTTGACATCAGCTTTTTATCTTTTTTGCTTTTTGAAGAATCGATTTTCGAATTTGATGAATTTGCGCTACTCATTTTTCTCCCTTTTCTCCCTTTTTAAGACCCATATATAAACAATCTCGTGCAGCAAACGCCAACTCATTCCACATGTGATCATTGGCAAGTCTTGTAATAAATCATACGTGGTTTGGACTGATTTGCGTTTTATATATTATAGCAAACTCATTGGTCAAATTAAATAAAAAAATACCGGAGCATACGCTCCGGTAATGATAAATTTATTTATCAGTCTTTGTATAGAGCAACCAGCTTGTTCAGATACTGGAATCTCTCCTTGGATCCTTCCTCGCCCTTCTCAAAGAGAACCTTTGCCGTATCAGGATGGAATTTGGTAAGTGATGCATACCTGTTCTCACCTGCAAGGAACTCCTTGTAGTCGTCTGTAGGAGCCTTGGAATCAAGTGTGAACTTGCCTGTCTCCTTGGACGGATCGTAACGGAAATTGAACCAGTAGCCGGCCTTGACTGCGAGCTCTTCCTCGGTCATTGCCTTGGACATTCCCTTCTTGATACCGTGGTTAATGCAAGGTGCATAAGCGATAACTACTGAAGGTCCCGGATAAGCCTCAGCCTCAGCGATTGCCTTGACTGCCTGATTCATATCAGCGCCCATTGCGATCTGTGCTACATATACATATCCATAAGACATACAGATCGAAGCAAGATCCTTCTTCTTGGTATTCTTACCGCCGGCAGCGAATTCAGCTACAGCACCGATAGGAGTAGCCTTGGATGACTGTCCACCTGTATTTGAGTAAACCTCAGTATCGACGACGAGAATATTGATATCCTTGCCGGAAGCGATCACATGATCAAGACCGCCGAATCCGATATCATAACCCCAGCCGTCACCACCGAAGATCCACTGTGACTTCTTTGAGAGGTAATCCTTCTCAAGAAGGATCTTCTCAGCAGCATCGCCCTTTACGGAATTAAGGGCTGCAACGACCTTCTCAGTTGCGAGCTGGTTTGCAACGCCGTCATTATATGTATCCTTCCAGTCAGCTACCGCATCCTTAAGCGCTGCATCACCGGATGTCTCAACGAGAGAAGAAAGCTCATCTGAAAGTCTGTCTCTTATTGCTCTCTGAGCGAGAAGCATACCATATCCAAACTCAGCGGCATCTTCGAAGAGTGAGTTAGACCATGCGGGACCATGACCCTTTGCATTCATTGTATAAGGAGTAGACGGTGAAGAGTTACCCCAGATGGATGAGCATCCTGTAGCATTCGCAATATACATGCGGTCGCCGAAGAGCTGAGTGATAAGCTTGACATAAGGAGTCTCGCCGCATCCTGCGCAGGCGCCTGAGAATTCAAGAAGAGGCTTTCTGAACTGAGATCCCTTTACGGAATTCAGCTTGAACTTCTCAATGAGGTCTTCCTTGTCAGGAAGCTTAACAGCATAATCGAAATACTTCTGCTCGCCTTCGTTTGCCTCGAAATCCTGCATTGAAATAGCCTTTTCCTTTGCAGGGCAGACATTTACGCAAGAGCCGCAGCCTGTGCAGTCGTATGCGGAAATAACGATAGCGAACTTGTAATCCTTGTTGCCTGTAAGTTCCTTTGTAACCATTCCTTCAGGCTTAGCCGCATCTTCATCAGCTGTAAGCGCAACGGGGCGGATAACAGCGTGAGGGCAGACGTATGAGCAGCGGTTACACTCGATACACTTAGATGCATCCCATACAGGAACATCAGTAGCAACGCCACGCTTCTCGAAAGCTGCTGTGCCGCTCGGTGTAGAACCGTCTGTATAAGTCTTGACGACAGAGACAGGAATTGTATTGCCCTGCTGAGCGTTGACCTTCTGCTGGATATTCTTTACGAATGCGATCTGATCAGCATTGCCTGCTGTCTCATCGATCTTGACATTCAGATCGTCATCCTTGCAGTCAGCCCATGATGCGGGAACATCGATCTTTACATAAGCTGTAGCACCGGCGTCAATAGCATCCCAGTTCATCTTGACGACATTGTCGCCCTTCTTTGCATAAGAAGCCTTTGCGGCGTCCTTCATAAGCTGAAGGACCTTCTCCTCCGGAATAAGCTTTGTGAGTGAGAAGAATGCGGACTGAAGGACTGTATTGATCCTCTTACCAAGACCAATCTTCTTACCGATCTCTACACCGTCAATGATATAGAAATTGATGTGATGCTCAGCTATATATCTCTTTACCTGTCCCGGCAGCTTCTCATCGAGTTCCTCAGGCTTCCACTGGGTGTTGAAGAGGAATGTGCCTCCGTCAACCAGATCCTGAACCATGTTGTATTTGTAGATATATGCCTGGCAGTGACATGCGACGAAGTTGGCCTGGCTGATGAGATATGTTGAGCGGATAGGCTTGTGTCCGAATCTCAGATGAGAAATGGTTACACCGCCTGACTTCTTTGAATCATAGTCAAAGTAAGCCTGAGCGTACATATCTGTATTATCGCCGATGATCTTGATGGAATTCTTGTTGGCACCTACAGTACCGTCAGCTCCAAGACCCCAGAACTTGCAGTTCGTGGTTCCCTCAGGAGTTGTAACAGGATTTTCCTTTACTTCAAGAGAAAGGTTTGTTACATCATCGATGATGCCGATTGTAAATCTCGGCTTCTCAGTGTTGTGGAATACAGCAATGATCTGTCCCGGAGTAGTATCCTTTGAGCCAAGTCCGTAACGGCCTGTGTAAACAGGAACATCCTGGAATTTGTTCTCCTGCTTTAATGCAGCTACTACATCAAGGTAAAGAGGCTCGCCGTCTGATCCGGGCTCCTTTGTACGATCAAGAACAGTAATTCTCTTGACAGTCTCAGGAATTGCAGCAACAAGGGCATCAGTCTTGAACGGACGATAAAGTCTTACCTTTACGACGCCGACTTTCTCTCCTCTTGCCATCAGATAATCAATGGTCTCATCGATGGTCTCACAGACAGAACCCATTGCGATGATGACGCTCTCGGCATCGGGAGCTCCGTAATAATTGAAGAGCTTGTAATCTGTACCGATTTTCTCGTTGATCTTGTCCATATATGCCTGAACGATTGCGGGAAGCGCATCGTAAGAAGCATTGCAGGACTCTCTGGTCTGGAAGAAGATATCGGGATTCTGAGCTGATCCCATTTCCTTAGGATGATTAGGATTGAGAGCATTCTCCTTGAACGCCTTCAGAGCATCCTTATCGATCATATCCTGAAGCTCAGGATATCCGCCCTTCTCATCCCAGGTTTCGATCTTCTGGATCTCGTGTGATGTGCGGAATCCATCGAAGAAATTAATAAACGGAACATGACCTTTGAGTGCTGAAGCGTGTGCGACAGGAGTAAGATCCATTACTTCCTGAACGGATGACTCGCAGAGCATTGCCACACCGGTCTGACGGCAGGCGTACACGTCCGAATGATCACCGAAGATATTAAGAGCATGTGTAGCTACGCAACGCGCAGATACATCGAACACTCCGGGAAGACCCTCACCTGCGATCTTGTACAGATTGGGGATCATAAGAAGAAGTCCCTGAGAAGCAGTATAAGTGGTCGTCAGAGCTCCTGCTGCAAGCGAACCGTGAACTGCGCCCGCTGCACCTGCCTCAGACTGCATCTCTGTGATCTGCACAGGCTCACCGAACATATTCTTACGTCCGGCGGTTGCCCACTCATCCGTAGCTTCAGGCATTACGGATGAAGGGGTGATGGGATACATGGCAGCTACTTCAGTAAATGCATATGAAGCATGAGCTGCAGCATGGTTTCCATCCATGGTTTTCATTTTTCTCTTGATCATGTTTTTCCTCCTTAACGATATTTCATGGCCTTGTGAACAACTCACAAAAAATATCAGGGATATCCCCTGCAATGCTCATTATGCACAAAGTCCTTTAAACAATATATATATTTTTCCCCGATAAATCAATACAGATAGCCATTCTTAGTGTTCCTTTTCAGATACATTGAATAGTTGCAATGTAACTTTATGTTTTTTGACATCAGCCGGTCTTTCCTATACAATTAACAGGCATATGTCACCTTATTATTGAAGAAAGGCAGATGGATTTACAAAATGATACAGGCAAATAATATATCGCTGCGCCTTGGGAAGAAGGCTCTCTTCGAAGACGTCAACATCAAATTTACCGAAGGCAACTGCTACGGTCTTATCGGTGCCAACGGCGCCGGCAAATCTACTTTTTTGAAAATTTTATCTGGAGCGCTTGAGCCTACGACCGGAGACGTATCGATCACACCAGGACAGCGTCTGTCAGTCCTTGAGCAGGATCACTTCAAATATGATGCCTATACCGTTCTTGATACAGTAATTATGGGCAACAAACGTCTCTATGAGATAATGAAGGAAAAAGACGCCCTTTACGCAAAGCCAGATTTTTCAGACGAAGACGGAATAAAGGCATCCGAACTTGAGGCTGAGTTTGCAGACATGGACGGCTGGAATGCGGAGGCAGACGCCGAATCCCTTTTAAACGGTCTCGGAGTTGATACGGAATACCACCATATGATGATGAAAGAGCTGCCGTCTGCGCTTAAAGTCAAGGTCCTCCTTGCTAAGGCACTTTTCGGAAATCCGGATATTCTTCTCCTCGACGAGCCTACAAACCACCTGGATCTTGACGCCATCGCATGGCTTGAAGAGTTCCTTATCAATTTCGAGAATACTGTCATAGTGGTTTCCCACGACAGATATTTTTTGAATAAGGTCTGCACTTCCATTGCCGATATAGACTACGGAAAGATCCAGCTCTATGCAGGAAATTATGATTTCTGGTTCGAGTCATCCCAGCTTATCCAGAAGCAGAAAAAAGAAGCCAATAAGAAAAAAGAAGAACAGATCAAAGAGCTGAAGGAATTCATCTCACGTTTCTCTGCAAACGCATCAAAGTCCAAGCAGGCCACATCCAGAAAGAGAGCTCTTGAAAAAATTCAGCTTGATGATATAAGACCTTCAAGCAGAAAATATCCATATATTGATTTCCGTCCCAAGAGAGAAATTGGAAATGATGTGCTGTCAGTTGACAACCTCTCAAAGACCATCGACGGGAAAAAGGTACTGGACAATGTGACCTTCCATGTAAATCATGATGACAAGATCGCCTTTGTAGGATCAAATGAGCTTGCAAAGACCACTCTCTTCCGGATTCTGATGGGCGAGATGGAACCTGACTCAGGAACATTCAAATGGGGAGTCACGACTTCACAGTCTTATTTTCCAAAAGACAATACAAAGATATTTGATAATGATTTAAAGATCGCCGAATGGCTGACTCAGTTTTCCGAGATCAAGGATGCGACTTATGTCAGGGGATTTCTGGGAAGAATGCTCTTCGCCGGAGAAGACGGCGATAAAAAGATGAGAGTGCTCTCCGGCGGCGAGAAAGTCAGAGTGCTTCTTTCAAGAATGATGATCGAGGCATCAAATGTGCTGGTACTTGACGAACCTACCGACCATCTTGATATGGAAAGCATAGCAGCACTTAATACCGGTCTTCAGAAATTCCCCGGAGTGATCCTCTTCTCATCAAGAGATCATCAGATAGTACAGACTACAGCGAACAGGATCATAGAGATACTCCCTGAAGGTTCTATTATAGACAAGGTATCCACCTATGACGAATATCTCGAACAGGATGCTGACGCGAGAAAGAGAACAGTCTATAATGTGACAGACGATGACGAAGCTGACGACTGAAATTACAGATCAATATGATCCTTTAACGATTTTTCATCAGATGCGGCGAGATTAGCAAGCTCGTCGCATCTGTTATTTAATTCCGTATTTTCATGTCCCTTGACCCACTGAAAGCTGACGGATTTTTGTAAAGAAATGAGCTCATCGAGCTTCATCCAGAGTTCTTTATTCTTCACAGGCGCGTTGCCGGAATTTTTCCACCCTCTCTTCTTCCAGTTCTCGACCCAGTGAGTATCCTTCATAAAGCCTTTAAGGAAATACTGTGAATCAGAAACAAAAAGCACATCGCAAGGGAATGAGAGTCTCTCCAGGGCTCTTATCGGTCCCAGAAGCTCCATCTGATTATTGGTAGTATTCCTGTAACCCTCGGATATCTCAAGTCTGTGTTCCTCTCCGTTTATTTTGGTAAGCAACACAGCTCCATATCCGCCCGGCCCGGGGTTGCCATGACATGAACCATCAGTATAAATCACAACATAAGACATATCGATCTCACTCTTCTCTTGCTTTTTTCCGTTTTTTCTTGTAATAATACATATTCTTGTCTGCTATATTAATAAGCGACTCAACAGAATCCTTCTGTCCCGGCTCATGTATCACATATCCGTCTGATATAGAGAACCCATCCTTCAGATCCGTATTTTTGTTAATATCACTTATTCCTCTGTGAAGTGCCGACCTGAAATTTTCAAATTCCTTTTGTTCAGTAAAAACAGCCACAAATTCATCGCCGCCCCAGCGTCCGAAAAATCCGCCTTTTCCCCCGAATGAATCTCCTATAAGATTTGCAGCTGTCCGGATCAGCTTGTCGCCCTCCTCGTGGCCGTACTTGTCATTAGCTGATTTCAAGCCGTCTACATCAAAAAATCCTACCGCATACCAGCTGCTCTCATCGAGTTTTTTCATGCTTTCAGTCACTGATATCCGGTTCGGGATGCCTGTAAGAGCATCTTCAAAGGCAAGCTTTTTCATGATCAGGTTTCTTTTCTCACTCTCAATGCCTTTCATGACTCTGAATATCACCGAGATAAGAATCATTGTAATGAGAATCATTATCCCAAGAGAAGCAAAATCTATACCCGTAAACCAGTCGAGTAAGATTGGCAGATGTCTTTTTTCCTTCAATATTATCGAAAGGATCTGAAGAACCGCAAAGAACATTCCAATATTCATGCCGGTCATCATAAGCTTTACGGAATTGTCACGTCTCTTTATATATTGCATAATTGTGAGTACTGTAAGTATCAAGAATAAGACCAGAACGACCATCTGAGTAATAAGAATGATATTGCAGAACATGATCCTTCTCATTGAGACAAGAATAAGGCTCACGGCGGAAAAGGCTCCTGTGGCAATTCCCAGTGCACCGAGAAAACGCTTCATCTTCTTAGTTGATGCCAGGTAATAGAAGAACAGAACCATCGGGGCAGGCAAGAGGTCAAGGGCATAGTACTCCGAAAGAGCATTAAACCTGACGTTATCAGAAAGGACATAGAAAAATCTGTTGTAGCCGAAATACCATATGCAGAGAAGCAGAATTGTACAGCCAAGCGAGATACTATAAAGCTTTTGAGACAGCCCCTTTGCCAGCACGATTCCAAGTACAATAATAAAAACAGCTGCAAGCATCATAAGAAAGAATGCCGTAAAATACATTCCGCGGCCATTGATTGGATAATAGGCAATTCTGTCTGACGGCATTAATTTCATCTCTGTATTAATTCTTTCAGGATGATTCTGCCTGACTTTAAGCTCTACACAGATATCCCTGCCTCTGTATTCTGTCGGAATATGAACTGCACAATGAATATTCCCTATCTGGATGTTCTTTCTAGACAATTCGAGTCCATATGAAAATAGTATATCGTCGCTGATAAATACAGTTATGATATCATTGCATGAATGAAATACAAGCGAATTGTCGCGATACGGCATGTGTTCAGGCATCTTTACAGTAATAAGACATATATCATTCTCATTAAAGACATAATCGCCCCGCTTGCATATTTCCCTTTTTCCTGTAATGGTATTAAATCTCTCAACTTTTTTTATTTTAAGATCTGTTGTCTCGCAATGACCGATCCCAAGGAATTCTGCAGCAAAATATATGAGACCGCACATGATGATCATTATCAATATGCCTTTTATTATTATCTGTCTGACTTTGATCTCCATAATGATGCTCCGGCTGCAAAAATAATCATTGACGCTGCAAGAATCTTTACTTATTCAAACACCGTAAAGCTCTGAGGCCCGGTCACGATAACACTTCCGTCAAGTGATGCTTCCCCTAAATTGAATATCTGATTTCCGCTCAGACTCTCCGACTCCGTCTCCGGAATAAGGGTACGAGCTTCCCTGCCTGAAGTATTTATTGCTATCAGAAAAGATCCTCTTCTATATATATATACGCTGTCACCTTTTTCACCATGGACAGTATGATATTCACCAGATGCCATAAGATCAGGTGTCGAATGTCTTAGATCAATAAGACTCCTCACAAAATTAAGAAGAGAATCAGGATCATCCTCGGATGAAGCGACAGTCACATGATCTGAAGCAGGATCAACCGGAAGATAGAGAAGAGACTTATCCGCCGTGCTGAATCCCAGATTCTCAGTCTCATCCCACTGCATGGGTGTCCTGGAGCCGGTCCTGTGGAATCCGCCCTCCTTTGATCTCATTCCGTCAAAATATCTCATGCCTATCTCGTCGCCATAATATATGAAAGGCACTCCCGGCATAGTGAGTATAAATGCAAAAGCCAGTCTCCTCTCCCTGTCATCCATCAGGAAATTGAGACGGGGCGTATCATGATTTCCGGTAATCAAAGACACATATCCCCTGCCTCTTGCTGATGCCAGACGGCTCTCGTAATCTTTGAGGAAAAGAGAAATATCGCCTCCGGCGTCTTTCCTGAAAAAGCTCTTATCTCTTTCGGAAAGGATCCCCAGCCGCTTCTCTTCTCCATCTCCCTCTTTTGCTCCGAAATCAGCATCCGGACCTTCCTTGCATCCTGCTGTCAGCCATTCGCCATGGTTGATATAATCTCTGAACAAAGTAGAATAACCGGTACCGCCGTTATTAAGCGTAAAATCCATATGGAATCCCGCATTCATCGACTGGTCGGCATTGTCCCACTCAGACACGATTGCAGCGTTGGGATATTCTCTGTCCAGCATCTGCCTGATATCCTGCCAGACGGCGCAGGTATTTGACTTATTTTCGTCATCATTTTTGACCAGGGAATCAGCCATATCCACCCTGAATCCGTCACAGCCCATGTCGAGCCAGAAACGCATCACATCCTTTATGGCTTCTCTTGTAGCTATGCAGTCAGGATGATCCGGTGGCAGCTGCCAGGAGCTCGTTCTCTCGCCGAAGCCATAATTCAGCGCCGGCTGACATTTAAAGAAATTGAGAAGATACGCGCCCGGACGCTCTGTCTCACCTGCCACGTAATTAAACGGAAAACCGCCGTCAAAGGCATGTTCTGTCCATATATATCTGTTGGAGTATTCGTTTTTCGTTGTCTCGGATGAACGCCTGAACCATTCATGTTCCTCTGAAGTATGTCCCGGAACCAGATCCAAAAGGACACGGATACCGGCAGAATGAGCCTCTTTGAAAAGCTCTGCCATATCACCATTACTTCCATACCTTGGAGCAATCTTTTTGTAATCACGGACATCATATCCGGCATCCTTGAAAGGAGAGTCATAGCAGGGATTGATCCAAAGAGCATTCACTCCGAGACTCTTTATATAAGGTATCTTTTCTCTGATACCATTGATATCACCTATCCCGTCACCGTTCGAATCATAAAAGGACTGCGGATAGATCTCATAAAACACAGCATCATTCAACCATTCGGGCATAACTTCCTCCAGACTTAAAAAATTCAATCTTTCCAATGAATATCCAACTATTTAACTTACAGGAAACATTATACATTAAAAAAAGAAATAATACAAAAAATCCGCTTTAGCATTATGGTCTGCTGACACCCGGCAGCTTGTCAAGTACCTTCAATATAAGTTTCTTGTCTGATGTACTTGTTGCATTAGCCATTATCACATACTTTCCTGAAATCGCGAAATAATACCATATGTTTCCTGACTGAGCCTGTTCTCCCGAATCCATGGAACCTGAAAACTTCACTCCGTTTTCAGAAATAATTGTAGTCTGCTTATTTATAAAGGAAGCTGCATTGCCTTCGGAATCAAATTCAATAAGCTCTATGTCTGCGGAATTGCCATTGCCCTGAGCTCTGGTCCAGGCTTTCACGCCTATGTCAGAACCGCTTTTATCTTCTGCGCAGTCCATGTCATGCTTTTCGACAACAGAAACGAATCTGTCGTGGTTCAGCTTCTGACCTGAACAGCTGACGAAAATAAGAGAGCTTAGGAATATAGCAAGAATTGAAAAGGCTTTTTTTATTTTCATCTCACTCCTCCGGAAGATTTCAAAATATTGGAAGAACCGTTCCGTCAAGACGTTCAGAAGTATTCAGATATTCAAGTATGGTCGCCGCAACACAGTTCATTCCGCTTACTGTTCCAAGATCAATTCCCTTTTTCACGTTTTTTCCATAGATGACAAGCGGGACATATTCTCTGGAATGGTCCGTGGACGGAGTCGATGGATCGCAGCCATGATCAGCGGTAATAATCAGAACATCGTCGTCTCTCATCCTTCCTGTAATCTCAGGAAGCTTTGAGTCAAAATAGGAAAGAGCCCCGGCATATCCGTCTACATCATTTCTGTGACCGTAAATCATATCCGTATCGACAAGATTTGTAAACAGAAGACCGCTGAAATCATGTTCCATCCACTCGATCGTCTTCTCTATACCGTCCGGATTTCCGGTCGTGCGCTGAAAATCCGTAATGCCGCGTCCGGCGAAGATATCTATTATCTTGCCTACTGACAGGACGTCGAAATTCTCGTCCTTAAGTATGTCAAGCATGGTACGGTCGGTAGGATCGATAGAAAAATCGTGTCTCTTGTCATTGATTCTCTCATAATGTCCTGAAGTGCCGGTAAAAGGTCTTGCGATGACCCGTCCTACTCCGTACTTGCCGGTAAGCATATGACGCGCGATCTGACAGTATCGGTAGAGATCCTTTATGGGTACAGAATCAACGTGAGCTGCCACCTGAAAGACCGAGTCAGCTGATGTGTATACTATAAGACCGCCTGTCTCACGCTGCATATCGCCGTAGTCATTAATTACTTTTGTTCCGGAATAAGGCTTGTTGACAAGGATCTTCTTCCCTGTCAGTTTTGAGAATTCATCTATTATCTCATCGGGGAATCCATCAGGAAAGGTCGGCATGGGATTCTTTGACACGATTCCTGCGAGTTCCCAGTGACCGGTAGTCGTATCCTTACCGGCTGAAAGCTCTTGAAGACGTCCGAATGAACCTAAGGGGCTTTCACATTTCTCACCGGCATCAGCTCCTTCTATATTCATGAGTCCCAACCGTCTCATGTTCTCCATACGAAATTCAGGCGAAAGAGATACGGCGTGAATGGTATTTGACCCTTCATCGCCGTAAAGAGCCGCATCGGGCGCAGCTCCGCAGCCTACACTGTCAAGTACAATCAGTATTACTCGCTTCATAAAAGCACCTCCATTACCGGCAGTTTATACAATAAAAGCCGTCCCGGCAATACCGGAAACGGCTTTACTAGTTCATCTGATACAAGACACAGATTATTTGAACTTCCTCTTGCGGGCAGCTTCTGACTTCTTCTTCCGCTTTACAGAGGGCTTCTCATAATGCTCTCTCTTGCGAATCTCCTGCTGTATGCCAGCCTTCGCGCAGCTTCTCTTGAATCTGCGGAGAGCACTGTCAAGAGACTCATTCTCTTTTACGATTACAGTTGCCATGCTAATTCCAAACCTCCCTCCAGCTTTCAGATTGTGCTGTATGCTGATCGGGTAAAATCACATATCTCAACGCACTGTAATGTAGTATAAACGCTCTGGGCCGGGAAGTCAATACACATCTTTCATAACTTCATCTTGAACTCTCATTGATTCATCTCTACAATATCATTACAGTGTAAAAGATTCGTCCTGTACGCATATTCATATGTTTTTAAAGATGCTGTACCGGCTTCCTGAATAGATCTCCGCCAGATACGCATATTCACATGTGAGTTTTTACAGGACTGTAATCAAAATATCAATGCAAACCTGTTTTCCATTTGAAAAGGAGTAGTTATGATCGCACCTGAATTTGAAATAAAAGACATAAAGCTGGCGCCGTCCGGTCATAAGAAGATCGACTGGGTCAGGAAGAACTGTCCTCTCCTCAGGTCTCTTGAGGATGAATTCAAAAAGACTCAGCCATTTAAGGGAATAAAGGTAGCCCTGTCAGTTCATCTGGAAGCAAAGACCGCATATCTAAGTCTGGTTCTGAAAGCAGGCGGAGCCGAAATGTATGTAACGGGATCTAATCCCCTCTCCACCCAGGACGATGTGGCAGCAGCTCTCGCGGACGACGGAATATGCGTATTCTCGCAATACGGCTGCAGCGACAGTGAATATATGGAAAATATAAGGCGGGTGCTCTCCCACCACTGCAATATCATAATAGACGACGGCGGCGACCTCGTACATATGCTTCATACCGAAATGAGGGACGAGATCCAGTATGTGATCGGCGGATGCGAGGAGACCACGACAGGAATAATAAGACTCATGGCTATGAACAGAAAAAATGAGCTTGAATTTCCCATGGTCTGCGTGAACAATGCTGACATGAAACATCTCTTTGATAACCGATACGGCACAGGTCAGTCGGTATGGGACGGGATCATGCGCACCACAAACCTGGTCGTTGCCGGAAAATATGTAGTGGTCAGCGGCTATGGCTGGTGCGGAAAAGGCGTATCGATGCGTGCAAAGGGTCTGGGAGCAAGAGTCATTGTCACGGAAGTCGACCCCGTAAAGGCAATCGAGGCATGGATGGACGGCTTTGAAGTAATGCAAATGAGGAAAGCGGCGCCAATCGGAGATTTCTTCGTAACAGTCACCGGAGACAAGCACGTCATCACTGTAGATGATATGAAGCTTATGAAAGATGGAGCGGTTCTCTCAAATGCCGGTCATTTTGATGTGGAGATAGATATGGCAGGGCTTAAGGAGGCTGCCTTAAGCACTATAGACCAGAGAAAAAACATAAAGGGATATGAAATATGCCCGGGCAAATTCATATATGTGCTCGGTGAAGGCAGACTCGTAAATCTTGCCTGCGGAGACGGTCATCCTGCCGAGATCATGGATATGAGTTTTGCGGTGCAAGCTCTGTCAGCCAGATATCTTGTAGAGCACAGGCACTTTAACGAGAAATTGATAAAAGTCCCTCATGAGATAGATCTGGAGATTGCGGAAAGAAAACTTAAGACTCTCGGAATCTCAATTGACAGTCTCACAGATGAGCAGAGGGCATATCTCGACTCATCCTGCATTGATGAATAAGGAAAGGATCCTATGCATCTTCTTATCGATATAATAATACTTGTCATTCTGATCGCCCTGTCCGCCTATTTCTCCGGATCCGAAACCGCACTCACCACGGTCAGCCGTATCAAGATGCGGACTATGTCCGATTCCGGAGACAAAAGAGCTTCTCTTGTATTGAGAGTCACAGACCGGAGAGAAAAAATGCTCTCGGCGATTCTTATCGGAAACAACATTGTGAATCTCTCGGCGTCATCGCTTTCCACAAGCGTTGCCATGAGGCTCTTCGGCAGCCTGGGCGCCGGGATCGCTACTTTTATTCTCACATTTCTCATTCTGATCTTCGGCGAGATCACGCCGAAGAACCATGCCCAGCAGGATGCCGTCCGGCTCTCGCTGAAGCGCGCACCGGTAATATGGATGCTGATGTGGGTGCTTACTCCGATTATTTTTGTGGTGAACCATGTATCTGCATTTTTCATTATGATACTAGGACATGGTAACAAGGCAGCAGATAACCATATCACTGAGGAAGAACTGAAAACCTTAGTGGACGTCAGCTCGGAAAACGGCGTTATCGAAAAGAACGAGCAGCGTTACATTCATAATCTTTTCGATTTCTCGGATTCAATGGTCAAAGAGGTCATGATTCCAAGGATCGATATGATGACCGTAAACGTAAACTGGTCCTATGAAAAATTAATAAGCGAATTCCGTAAGGAAATGTTCACAAGAATGCCTGTCTATGAAAATGAGAAGGATAACATTATAGGCATCATCAATGTGAAAGATCTGCTGATCCCCCACGAGGACAGACCTTTCTCGATAAGAGAATATATCAGAAAACCATATTATACTTATGAGCACAAGAAGATAGCCGACCTCTTCCATGATATGCGGCAGAACTCCGTCGCAATGGCGATCGTTCTTGATGAATACGGTGACGCAGCCGGTCTTGTCACACTCGAAGATCTTCTTGAGGAACTCGTCGGCGAGATAAAGGATGAATATGACAGCAATGAAGAGGATGATATAGAAAAAATCTCCGACAGGGAATATATGGTTCGCGGCAGCATGAATCTTGACGATCTGTGCGAGATACTTCCCCTTGATTTTCAGTCGGATGATTATGACACCATAGGCGGATATCTGACAGGACTTTTTGATCACGTTCCTGATGTCGGAGAAACCTATGTCACGAACGACGGCATTCTCCTCCGGGTGGCGGCCACCGGTCATCAACGTATCGAAAAAGTGGATATCAGATTTCCGAAGGCTCCCGTTCAGGCATGATGTTTTTCATTTTTTGTTTGTTTCACAAAAAATCAATACTCTGACAGGATTTTAAGCAATGTCTCTTCATCAGGCACATGCACTGCATCAATGCCGCATGACCTGGCACCGTCTACATTCTCTATCCTGTCATCGAAAAAAACGCATTCTGACGGATCAAGGGAATATTTTTCCAGAAGAGCCTTATATATGGCAGGATTCGGTTTCTTCTCATGGATCATGTATGAAACCACGAGACCGTCTATATCCTTCATAAAATCCGCATACATTGTATGTTTCCTGAAGAGATCCTCGCTGTAATTTGAAAGAAGATATATATGATAGGACTTATGAAGCCTGCTGACCTCTCGCCAGACCCTGGGTCTCGGCACATTCATATATTCGCCGTGATGAATAAAGAAATCGATGACATCAGCATCAGAAGGATACTCTTCCGCGTAAACCGATGCCATCATATCCGGGGTAAGCCTTCCAAGATCTGACTCCTCCCAAAGTCTCTTCGGATCCTGAAAAAGTTCTTTTCCAACTTCCTCTATTCTGTCTGAGGGCACGCCGATATCCGAAAGCATATCCCTCCATCTGTACTGCATGAGTACATCTCCCACATCAAAAATTATGTTTTTTTTCATGAGTCCCCTCGCGAATATTATCAATCAAACAATAAATCAAAATGATGTCAGGGACAAACTTTCCCTGACTGCTCCCACGGGCAAGTCCGTGGGGTTCTAATAACCTTTAAGATAATATTAACACAAGTCCTGTCATGATACCATTATTATGTTTTATCTGCTGCCGGGCAAAACAGAATCATGTCGAGATGAACTCCTTTCAGCTTCAATGCTTTATATAAGGATTTCACCTTTGGCTGTAAATCTTCATACATAAAAATCTCCTTGAGAAAGAATAAATTTCATCAGCGATTATCATTCCGGTTCTGTTTCAAAACAGATATCAGTACATAAAAAGATATCCCCGCAAGTATCTGAAGCGGATATAAAAGGAGATCCTTTTCAGGTATCAGATAAGAAAGAAGCATGACTGCTCCGGCAGGCGGAACCATGGGACCCATGTTTTCAAAAATAATCATGAAAAGAACAGATGACAAAAGCACGGCCGCTACCGTAAAGATTTCAGGCAATCCTGAAAAGACCAGTCTCACGAAGGATCCGCTTGCTGATGACAGTGCCATAAGAATAATTATCCTGTAGGGATGCAGGCGTATGACTTTATTTTTATGAGCGGATAATTCTGTAAAAGCAACAAGAAGAGGTGGTGCCGCAAGGAATCTGAAGCCGGATCCTACAGCGATGCAAATCATTATCCCGGAGACAATGATACGAAAAGCCGTAAGACCGGGTGATATCGTCCTTTTTACAGGTATGTACTCATCAGCTCTCTTTACGCCCGCCTTTTCAAGGATCATGCGTAAGACTATTATCAGAGCAGAAAAAATAAGGAGTGAAATTATATACCATAAAGATCTTGTATGGAGGAGTACCGGCAGCACCATGGCTGATATCATAGGCATAAATGAAGTGCCTGATACCGACTGGATAAGAAGCGCAAGGGTATAGGATAAAATCAGCTGAACTGCATATGGCAGAGGCACGAACCTTACTATCAGCATTCCTCCGATTCCGCAAATCAAAAGGTATGCGAATATTTTTCTGTTATCAGTCATCCATGATCTGTGCGGCGTCAGGAACATACCGGCGGAAATAGCTCCAACTTCAGGAAATATCACTTCCTTCTCGCCCACCATTACCGCCATCAGCACCATAAGAGATACTACGATTAGAAAAAAGATATTCGATATGATCTTGGCTTTTTTCTTATCAAGAGACTGCAAGATAATTCCTCCAACTATAAAATTCAAAATGGAAACGGGTCTCCTGTTATGATAAACTGAATGCCGTGCAAATGTAAACATGACTTCCTTTAGACAAGTAAAAATCAATAAGGAAGTTCTATTAAAGATACAGACCGGTAACCACAATGATTTGGACATCTGACATATCCTGCGATGGCGCTGAACTGAAGATGATCCTCTCAAAGAGACTTCATCTTACCAATAATATCATCACAAGACTGAAACACAGACCTGACGGAATGCTTATTAACGGAAAAAAAGCCATATCAACTGATATTGTCCATACAGGCGATGTCATTTCTGTAAGCATAAGCCAGGTTACCACATTCGACCCTGCATCAAAATCCATCTGGGCAGAGCCGGCTGATGCAGTAAGAAATCTTCCCATTCTATACGAAGACCCGGATCTTATATTTTTAAATAAGCCGGGCGGAATAGTGATGCATCCCTCTCACGGTCACTACAATGATTCCTGCGCAAATTTCGTTGCCTACCACTTAGGGATAAGCCGCGGAGGCATTTATCCTGTCGGACGGCTCGACAGAGACACGTCAGGACTAGTTTGCTTCGCAAAGCATGTCGATGCTTCCGGAATGATGGCGGTCGAGCAGCACGAAAACATATACCATAAGACATATATCTGTCTTGTAAGCGGAATAATAAATTCAGACGGAGAAATCGACGCGCCGATCGGAATTGATCCTGCATCAACATATCCTGACGGTTCTCCAAGGGTCAGCGGCACCACTCCCCGCCGAATGGTAAAAGACATCTCATCCGGCGGCCGCCCTGCTCTGACAAGATACCATGTACTTGGTCATGCAAGGATTGAAATAAATTCAAACGGCAACATCGATTCAAGAGACGTGACCCTCCTTCAGGTCACGATCACACACGGCCGCACCCATCAGATCAGAGTCCATATGAGCTATCTGATGCATCCCGTAGTCGGTGACATTCTCTACAGCAAAGATGAAGCAAATCAGGTCATCCGTCTTTTGAATAATGATCCGGCTTTTGTCTCAGCATTCAGGACAGATCTTCCTGAAAGTTCGAAAATCCGAAAGGCATTTCTAAGAACCGGCCTCTGTCTTCATGCATACAAAGCTGATCTCTTAAAGCCATTCTCCAGGGAAAAATTAGAAGTCACGGCGCCTGTCATTCTCCATACATCGACCGGAACATCTTTTTCCCTGTCTCTGTCTTAAATATATTATTATATGCACTCATGGCAGCCTCATGGTTCAGCCCGTCCTCATATATATTCACAAGGAAATCAGCTTCAACCAAAATCTGGTAGTCTGCTCCGTCAATATCCTTATAAGTATGATGGTGCCCGATAAGATAAAGGATCCTCTCCGTCATCTTCTCCGGAAAGTCAAGCTTCATAAGGATCGGATAAGCCTCACCTGGTCCCAGCTTTTCCTGGAGAGGATCGGCTGATGAGCCGAAATCTTTTTCTGCCTTATGGATTCCAATATCGTGTAAAATCGCGGCGGCTTCAAGCGTCATTTCTTCAACAGAGGAAAGTCCCTCGCCATGACCTATCAGTCTCGAATATGTCCAGACCTTTGTGAAGTGCTGTATCCTCATCGGATCGCCTTTGTCATATTCACTGACCTCATCATAAAGCTTCTGAAGAAGAGAATCATTTGAAGAAGCTCCGCCCTCGTCTATATGATAGACTCTGTTGTCAGGATAAACAAAACTAATATAAGACCGACCTGCTCTTGACCTTTTTGCCTCACTGAGATCCAGCTCGCAGTCAAGATTCATGTCACTGTCATCAGCTGATGCTATGATCTCACCCTCCGGAGAGATCACAAGAGACCGCCCTGCAAATTTCATCTGATCCTCAGCGCCGGTCCTGTTTGCCATGGCAATAAAAACATTATTCTGGTAAGCCGCCACCCTCATCTCCCATTCGAACATTTCAAGCGGCTCCGCTTCTGTATTTGCTGCCGGAATAAGTACAAGAGATGCTCCCTGAAGAGCGCATGACCTTATTGATTCAGCTATATGCCTGTCAAAGCAAATTACTATACCCACACGGCCGAATCTGGTATCAAAGACCTGATAACCTTTCTCCGACGGAAAATAGTAATCATTCTCATTAAAGAATTCCGATGTACTTATATTTACCATATCCGCATAACCCGCAATATCGCCGTGAGGATCGATAAGATATGATCTGTCGAAGAATTTTTCAACCCCGGACGAAGAATCCCTGATATAGAAATTCGGACAGAGATACATTACTATTTCCCTTGCCTTATCTCTGATCCTTTGAACAGCATCATCAGATTCCTCATTGGAAAAAGCAGCTTTTTCTATTCCAAGCCCTTTCAGCATGGGAAGGGGATACTGAGGGAAAAAAGGCGTCAGCATCAGCTCAGGAAAAAGAACCATCTCCGAAGAATTAAAAGAAGCTGTCTCTATATGAGAAAGCGCATTCTTAAGATTTGATTCCATGTCCATAGACATTTTCATCTGTGCAATAGTAAGTCTCATCTGTTTACTCCATATCTTTCTATTAATTTATTAAAACTTCCCACATTCCATGGATCATCTTCGTTGCAAGGATTCATTCGCTAGACAAGAGATGTCACAGTGGCGGCTCACAAGTTGTGTTTTTCTGTTTGCTCGCACACGCTTATTAGCGGCTCTCTGACAAAAGCGCGCAGAAATGCTTTAAAATAAATTTTGCAGTTGCAATATTCTACAAAGAAGCATTTCTGCTTGAACGATTGTCAACCAACAGTGATGCAAGCGCATTGAAGCGCAAACTTCGTTTGCGAGCGCTTGCACATGTAACACCACTTCGT
>ONDV01000017.1 GCA_900316665.1 uncultured Lachnospiraceae bacterium | reverse complement strand
ACAAGGAAGCATTTCTGCTTGAACGATTGTCAACCGAGCCGCAGCTAGCGTGCTCGCTCACAACGAAAAACACAATGCTCGCCACCATCTGTGCATCTCGTGGCTTCATTGAATCCTTGCAACGAAGATGATCCATGTTAATTGATGCAAGCGCAAGCAAACTTCGTTTGCTTGCGCTTGCATTTGCACATTAAATGTGGGAAGTTTTAAAAATTTATCATTGACATGAGAGAAATTCATCATTATAATGAATTCAACTCAAGCGAGAAGATCTTCCCGTTTTTGCGAAAGAGTGCAAAAGCGGGATTTTTTTCTAAGTAAGCCGCTCATCATTGGCTGGAGAGCAGAATATTATGAAAGATAAGATATGCGAAAAAATACTTGAATCGTATTCAGGTTATTATGATATTGAATGCAACGAGGCATTCGGTTCTGCCGGATCTCCCTCGGAAGATCCGGTTCTTTATTCTCTGGTTGCCAGAATGGAACTTCATATCAAAGAATCTTCTTACATTCTTCTGAAGAGAAATGTGCTCTGGGAAGCCGGCAGTCATGAATACGCTTACCTTTTCAGGACAGATACCTTCACTTCGGATGATTACCGGCGGTTTGAGAAATTTGTCCTTGATGACGGGATGAAGAGAATTAAACCAGGTCAGGGGCACAAATGCTCGGTACTCAGTATGATCATTGTTGCTGATAATGCTGACAGAGAGGCGATCGGGCGAATCCGGCGCTGCCGGATACATAAGAGTTTCAGATTCGCGCTTGATGGCTGGATGGATTTCCGTACCGGGCTGGCTGTATTATCTTCCGGCAGGTCTTTTTCAAACATGTCCGGTCATGAGAACCGCGGATTTTTAAATAAGATAATGAAGAAAGCCGTTTGATATCGATATTAGAGGATGTATTTATATTCCGGGATTCTCCGGACTATTGAATTTATTATCATCCCTGATAAATAATAAGCTCAAAATCCACACATCATTTATATAGTGTGTGTTTTGAATAATGCTACATTATTAAGGAGGAAAAACAATATGAACGCAGCATTGCTACTGTTTATCGGAATAGCGATCCTTGTCATGGGATACCTGTTCTATGGCAGATGGCTGGCAAAGACCTGGGGTATAGATCCCAGCCGCCCCACGCCGGCACATGAATTTGAGGATGACATTGACTATGTCCCGGCGAAGACGCCTGTGCTTCTCGGTCATCATTTCTCATCCATCGCAGGAGCAGGTCCCATCACAGGTCCTGTCCAGGCTGCTGTCTTCGGATGGGTGCCTGTCATGCTCTGGATACTTGTCGGAGGTATTTTCTTCGGAGGCGTCCACGATTTCGGAGCCCTCTTTGCATCCCTGAGACATAAAGGTCAGTCAATAGGTGAGATCATCGCAGATACCATGGGATACAAGATGAAGAAGCTCTTCTGTATCTTTACATATCTGACCTTGCTCCTCGTGGTCGCAGCCTTTTCTTCCATGGTTGCCGGCACATTCACTGCTACCTATACAAAGTCCGGCGCACTTGACAAGGCTGCCAGCGCAACAAACGCTTCCACAGCCATGATCTCAATCCTCTTTATCGTGATGGCCATCATCTTCGGCTTCATGATCTATAGAAGAAACGCGCCTCTTCTGGTATCAACGATCGTCGGAATCATCGGAATCGTCGCAGTCATTGTTATCGGTCTGAATTTCCACCCCTTCTATTTCAGTGAGAAGGTATGGATGATCATTATCGGAATCTACATTGCCGTGGCTTCAGTCGTTCCTGTCTGGATCCTTCTCCAGCCGAGAGATTATCTGAGCTCTTTCCTGCTTTACTTCATGATGGCGGTGGCCGTGATCGGAATCTTCGCATCACATAAGGATATGTCCATGATGCCTGCTTTCACCGGTTTCTACAACAAGACTCAGGGCTATCTCTTCCCGGCACTCTTTGTTACGATCGCTTGCGGAGCTATTTCAGGTTTCCACTCACTCGTGTCATCCGGCACCACATCGAAGCAGCTTGATAATGAAAAGCATGCTCTGCCCGTCGCCTATGGTTCAATGCTTATCGAGTGCGTGCTCGGTCTCTGCACCATCTGCGCGGTCGGATATTTCTGGAGCAAATATTCATCAGGCGAGGTCACAAACCCCATGCAGGTTTTCTCCATGTCCATAGCCGCCATGATAAGCACCATACCCGGACTGAAGGGCACTCAGGCAGTATGCCAGAGCCTTCTCATCCTCGCGATCTCCGTGTTCTGCCTGACATCTCTTGATACTTCCACCAGACTTGCCAGATATACATTCCAGGAATTCTGGCTGACAGACGGCGAGACAGTAAATGATGTAACAGGATATAAGAAGATCCTTACAAACCCTGTGCTTGGAACAGTAATAACAGTCGTGCTCGGCGTAGGTCTTGGCATGACAGGATATCTGAATATCTGGCCTCTCTTCGGAGCATCAAACCAGCTCCTCGCTGCAGTAGGTCTCCTTGCAGTAGCTACATGGCTCGGCAAGGTCGGCAAGAACAACAAGATGTTCTATATCCCCATGGTATTTATGATGTGCGTAACTGTTACATCACTGATCCAGACCATTTTAAAGAATCATGCGGCTCTCGCTGCAGGAAATCCTGTCGGAGGCGCCGGCTGGTGCGTAGCCAGATCCGTGATCGCAGCCTTCCTCGTGGTTCTTTCCCTTGTCCTTGCAGTAAACAGCATAAAGACCATGATCTCTCAGGTCAAAGCAAAGAAAGCTGCAAACTGATCATTATTGAAAAGTTCCGCTTCGGCGGAACTTTTTTTATTGCATAAATAATATCCCGAAGCGCTTTTTATGATATAATATTTTTTGTTTGGGAAAATCAAGACTTTTTACGGGATGGAGATTATGTCAGTCATTCGTGGAATTTACTCTTATATTGTATCGATCTTCGGTAACTTCTTCGTGATAATGGTTATCATAAGCTTTGTGGTAACTCTTATAGAGAGGCACCGTCTCTCAGAGAAGAGAAGCTCAGCCAACAGGATCAGGCCTGTAGTGCTTATAAATCCTGATACCGGAGAAGTAAAGGGCGAGAGACCGAGAGTAGCAATTATTGCCGGAGCGTCCGGCGGTCTGGGAGCAAAGTACGCCCAGTACATCGATTCTCATCCTGAAGAACTCGGTATCAATGAGATCTGGATCATAGGACGGGACAAGGAACGTCTTATGAAGGTAAAGAACAGACTCGATATGCATACAATAGCGATCTCAATGGATATACTGAAGCCCGGCTGCATCGAGGGTTTCCAGAAATACATGATGAAAGAATTCGAGCGTCATCCTGATTTCGAAGTAGGCTGCTTTATTAACTGCATAGGAGCCGGTTATACCGGTACATCCTATGAACTTGGTCATGAGAAGGAATGCCAGACCATAGACTTAAATGACAAGTCGGCAATAATGCTGACGGATCTCATCGTTCCATTTATGAAGCCGGGAGCGAGAATTATCGAGCTTTGCTCCATTGCCTCATTCGGACCTATTCCGAATATGAATGCTTATGCAGCGTCAAAGGCTCTGCTTTATTCATATACCAGAGCTCTTCGCGTGGAACTGATGCCAAGGGGCATATCTGTCACAGCTGTCTGCCCTTACTGGGTATATGATACTTATTTCATCAAGAGGTCGATCGGCAGGAGCGATCACCCGCGTTTTGCTTCCCGTGCCGAGAATGTAGTCAAATATTCCATCAGGGCTGCAAAGCATGATTTTGCAGTGTCGGTACCCAATCCTGTTTCATTTGCGTCAAGAATATTCATGCCGCTCATACCTGACGGCGTGCTTGCCTATATTATGAGAACAGATACACTGAAGAAAAATATTAAAAAGAAATAAAGTCACAGGAGGGATTTATGGACAAGAAACCTATAGTCAGCATAGTAATGGGAAGCGATTCCGATATGCCTGTCATGGTTCAGGCAGCAAAGATTCTGGATATGTTCGACATTTCCTATGAGATGAACGTGATCTCCGCCCACAGGGAGCCTGAGGAATTCTTTGAATATGCCAGAGGTGCCGAGGGCAGAGGTATAAAGGTAATAATCGCAGGCGCCGGAAAGGCAGCTCATCTTCCCGGTATGTGCGCGGCTCTCTTCCCAATGCCTGTAATCGGCATACCGATGAAGACATCAGATCTCGGCGGAGAGGATTCGCTTTTCTCAATAGTCCAGATGCCGTCAGGGATCCCCGTGGCCACAGTTGCGATCAACGGTGGCAAGAACGCCGGTATTCTCGCTGCGAAGATCCTTTCCGTATCGGACAGCGACCTTCTGCAGAGAGTGAAAGATTATGCTGATAAGCTCTCGTCCGAGGTTCAGGAGAAGAATGCCCGTCTTCAGGACATCGGCTGGAAAAAGTACCTCGAAGAAAAATAAAGACCTTCAGAATGGAGTAAATATGGATTACAAGAGTTCCGGTGTGGACATTGAAGCAGGTTACAAATCCGTAGAGCTGATGAAGCGCTACGTCAAAGAGACTATGAGACCGGAAGTGCTCGGCGGGATCGGCGGATTTTCAGGTGCCTTCTCTCTCGGCAGCATTTCGAAGATGAAGGAGCCGGTGCTGCTTTCCGGTACTGACGGAGTGGGCACTAAGCTGAAGATAGCTTTTATTTTAGACCGTCACGATACTATAGGTATCGACTGTGTGGCCATGTGTGTAAACGATGTGGCATGTGCCGGCGGCGAGCCCTTATTTTTCCTGGATTACATAGCATGCGGACGGAATATCCCTGAGAAGATCGCTTCTATTGTAAAGGGTGTGGCTGAAGGATGCCGACAGGCAGGATGTGCTCTTGTTGGCGGTGAAACTGCTGAACATCCGGGTCTTATGCCTGAGGATGAATACGATGTGGCAGGTTTCTCTGTAGGCCTAGCTGAGAAAAGCGAGCTTATCGACGGATCCCTTCTTCATGACGGGGATATCCTCATAGGACTTGCTTCCACGGGAGTTCATTCGAATGGCTTCTCTTTAGTCAGAAGTATTTTCCCCATGACTGAAGAATCTCTGGGAAAGCATTATGACGAGCTTGGAACGACTCTTGGCGAGGCACTTCTGACTCCGACCAGGATCTATGTGCCTGCTCTTAAGTCAATAAAGAATGCCGGAGTTAAGGTTCACGCCTGCTCGCACATAACCGGCGGCGGCTTCTATGAGAACGTTCCGAGGATGCTGACGGAGGATATGAGAGCTGTTATCAGGAAAGATTCCTATGAAGTGCCAGCAATATTTAAGCTCATGCAAAAGACCGGTGATATTGACGAGCGTGTCATGTACAACACCTACAACATGGGTATAGGCATGGTGCTCTCTGTAGCTGAAGCTGATGTTGATAAGACAATGGCGGCTGCCAGGGAAGCAGGCGACACGCCTTATGTCATCGGATACATTGAAGAAGGAGAGAAAGGCGTGGATCTATGCTGAGGATAACTGTTTTGGTGTCGGGCGGCGGCACCAATCTCCAGCATATCATGGACAGGATAGATGACGGCACTGTAAAAAATGCCCTTATTACTAATGTCATCTCGAATAACGCAGGTGCTTATGCACTGGAGCGGGCCAGGATACACGGAGAGATAGAGACGGATGTGATATCGCCGAAATCTTTCCCGGACAGAGCTTCTTTTAATAAGGCATTTCTTGAAAAGCTGAATGATATTGATCCGGATCTTATAGTCCTTGCAGGTTTTCTCGTGGTTATTCCGCCTGAAGTAATAAAGCGTTTCAGAAATAAGATAATAAATATCCATCCTTCACTTATCCCGTCCTTCTGCGGCAAGGGATACTACGGACTCAAGGTGCATGAGGCTGCTCTGGCTCGCGGCGTCAAGGTCACCGGAGCTACGGTTCATTTCGTAGACGAGGGTACGGATACAGGTCCTATTATCCTTCAGAAGGCTGTAGGAGTGGAAGAGGGTGATACGCCTGAGATATTGCAGCGCCGTGTCATGGAAGAAGCGGAATGGATCATTCTGCCAAAGGCCATTGACCTTATCGCAAACGGCAGGGTTTCCGTGGGAAATGACAGGATCGTTCACAAAATATAAATGATTGGAGAACCATATGAATACATCCGGAGACAATTTGACCATACTTTTGATCGGCGGTGGCGGCAGGGAGCACGCCATTCTTCATGCCATAGCGAGAAGCCCTCATGTGAAAAAGATCTATGTCGCTCCCGGCAACGCCGGTATGCGTGACATGGCAGAGATCGTGCCGATCGGTGTCATGGAATTTGATAAGCTGATTGATTTTTCAAAGTCTCATGATGTCGATATGGCTGTCTGCTCTCAGGATGATCCCCTCTGCGCTGGCATTGTTGATGCCTTCGAAGCTGCCGGGATCAGGATTTTCGGCACGAGAAAGAATGCTGCCATAATCGAGGGCTCAAAGGCTTTCTCAAAAAACCTTATGAAAAAATATCACATTCCTACAGCTGCATACGAGGTCTTTACCGATCCTGAGTCGGCTCTTTCATATCTTGAAAATGCAAAGATGCCTATAGTTTTAAAGGCTGACGGTCTCGCTCTCGGTAAGGGAGTCCTTATCTGCAAGGATCTCGAAGAGGCAAAGGCAGGCGTCCGCACAATAATGGAGGATCGTAAATTCGGCGATGCAGGAAATGAGCTTGTGATCGAGGAATTCATGACCGGACGTGAGGTTTCTGCCCTTGCTTTCGTTGACGGAGATCATTATAAGCTGATGACATCTTCTCAGGATCATAAGAGAGCAGGCGATGGAGATACAGGCTTGAATACAGGTGGTATGGGCACATTTTCTCCGAGCCCTTTCTTTACTCCTGAGATAGAGGAGCGCTGCAGGAAAGAAATCTTCACGCCGACGGTCGAGGCTATGAAAAAGGAAGGCAGGGAATTTAAGGGCGTTCTTTATTTTGGCCTCATGCTTACAGAGGATGGACCGAAGGTAGTGGAATATAATACCCGATTCGGTGATCCTGAGACTCAGGTCATTCTTCCCAGAATGAAAACCGATATAATAGACGTGATGAATGCCTGCATAGACGGGACTCTTGACAGCCAGCCGCTTGAATTTGCAGACAATGCCGCCGTATGCGTGGTTCTGGCTTCGGACGGTTATCCTGTCAAATATGAAAAGGGATTTCCCATCACGGGACTTGACAAATTTGATAACAGGAATTATTTCTGTTTCCATGCCGGCACTGCGATTGACAAGGATGGCAGGATCGTTACCAATGGAGGAAGAGTGCTCGGAGTCACGGCTCTGGGGCATGATCTTAAAGAAGCGAGAAACAATGCCTATACTGCGACGTCATGGGTAAATTTTGCCAATAAGTATATGCGCCATGATATAGGCAAAGCCATAGATGATATTAAATAAATCAATATATTGTGGCATTAAACTTTGTACAAAAATATATCTTGTATTTTCTGCTGCTTTGATATACTCTATATGAGCAACAGGTGAGACGCGCCTTGCGCGTCTTTTTTTAACCGATAAATATTTATTTTAAAGGAGAGTGTCTTAAATGAGAGAGGAAAAGGACTCTGTTACAGAGGTCCGCACAAAGGTAATCAAGAGAAACGGCATGGAGGTCGTTTTCAATATTGATAAAATAATAAACGCCATTGACAAGGCCAACAGGGAAGTTGACGATATCCACAGGATGAACAGAGCCCAGATAGTGGCAGTCGCAGAGACTATCGCAAAGAAGGTGGCTGCTTCATATCACGCCGTGAATGTCGAGGATATCCAGAACATGGTGGAGACCGGCATCATGGAGATGCGCGCTTACGAGGTGGCGCAGAAATATGTAAGATACCGCTACAAGCGTGAGATCTCCCGTAAATCCAATACCACAGATGACGCCATTCTCTCTCTTATCGATCGTGAGAACGAGGAGGCAAAGCAGGAAAATTCCAACAAGAATCCTGTTATTAATTCCACCCAGCGCGATTATATGGCGGGCGAAGTGTCAAAAGACCTTACTAAGAGGGTGCTTCTGCCTGAGGATATAGTTCAGGCTCATGATGAGGGAATAATTCATTTCCATGACAGCGACTATTATGCCCAGAGGGAGCATAACTGCGATCTTATTGACTTAAATGACATGCTCCAGAATGGAACCGTGATCTCTCAGACTCTTATCGAGAAGCCGCACAGTTTCTTTACTGCCTGCAACGTGACTACCCAGATCGTGGCTCAGGTCGCATCCAACCAGTACGGGGGTCAGAGCTTTACTCTTGCCCATCTGGCTCCTTTCGTCGATATTTCCAGACAGAAGATAAGACGCGATGTAATTGCTGAGAGGACTGAGTGCGGAGAGCCTCTTGATGATGAGATAATCGACAAGGTCGTTGAGAGACGCCTTGACAAGGAGATCACTAACGGCATCCAGACTATCCAGTATCAGCTTATAACTCTTATGACCTGCAACGGTCAGGCTCCTTTTGTCACAATGTTTATGTATCTTGATGAAGTGCCTGACGGTCAGACTAGGATTGATCTTGCGAAGATAATAAAGGAAGTGCTCATCCAGCGCTTAAAGGGCGTAAAGAATGAGAAGGGAGTCTGGATCACACCTGCCTTTCCCAAGATCATCTATGTGCTTGACGAGGACAATATCACTCCGGATTCAAAATATTATTATCTTACTGAGCTGGCTGCCCGCTGCACTGCAAAGCGGATGGTGCCGGATTATATTTCAGCGAAGATCATGAAGCGTGACAAGGGTGATGTTTATCCCTGCATGGGCTGCAGATCTTTTCTGACGCCTGATAATGAATCAAACGCCGAAGGACTCTGCAACGCAGACAACAAGGCGAACGCAGGTGATTTCAAAAAAGGCGCTCACAAGTATTACGGTCGTTTCAATCAGGGAGTCGTCACAATAAACCTTGTAGACGTGGCGTGCTCAGCTGTTAAGGCAGCGAAGGAGAACAACACTGACAGATTCGATGAATTCTGGAAGATCTTTGACGAGAGGCTGGAGCTCTGCCACAAGGCGCTTCAGTGCCGTCACGAGAGACTTATGGGCACGACATCTGACGTGGCTCCAATTCTCTGGCAGTACGGCGCTCTTGCCAGACTGAAAAAAGGCGAGAAGATAGACAGGCTCCTCTTCGACAATTATTCGACCATATCCCTGGGTTACGCCGGACTCTATGAAATGTGCGTGGAGATGACCGGGAAGAGCCACACTGATCCCGAATCCAAGCCTTTTGCCCTCCAGGTAATGCAGCACATGAATGACAAATGCTCTGAGTGGAGAAAGAAAGAGCACATCAGCTATTCGCTCTACGGCACGCCGATGGAGTCGACCACTTATAAATTTGCCAAGTGTCTCCAGAAGCGGTTTGGAATTATAAAGGATGTAACTGATCATAACTACATCACCAATTCCTACCATGTGAATGTCCGGGAGAAAATCGACGCTTTCCGCAAGCTGAAGTTTGAGTCGGATTTTCAGAAGCTGTCTCCGGGCGGAGCCATCTCTTATGTCGAGGTGCCGAATATGCAGCAGAATATTCCGGCTGTACTTTCCGTTAT
Organism: uncultured Lachnospiraceae bacterium; assembly: GCA_900316665.1. Lineage (GTDB taxonomy): Bacteria > Bacillota > Clostridia > Lachnospirales > Lachnospiraceae > Lachnocurva. Next base: position 68,592 of record ONDV01000017.1, on the reverse strand, counting down.
GAAATTTATCTATGACAACATCATGTACGCCGAGCTCAATACCAAATCGGATTACTGCGAGGTCTGCGGTTATGACGGTGAGATAAAGATCGTGGAAGACGAGAGCGGAAAGCTCGTATGGGAATGTCCCAACTGCGGCAACCGTGACCAGAACAAGATGTCCGTTGCCAGAAGGACCTGCGGTTATATCGGGACTCAGTTCTGGAATCAGGGCAGAACTCAGGAGATCAAAGATCGGGTGCTTCATCTATGAATTACGGCAATATCAAATACTGTGATATAGCTGACGGCACGGGCATACGAACTTCTCTTTTCGTATCCGGCTGCCGTCACCACTGCAGGGGATGTTTCCAGCCGGAGACATGGGATTTTGATTATGGAAAGCCTTTTACCGATGAGGTCGAAGATGAGATAATAGAGTCTCTCCGTCCTCAATATGTGGAAGGCCTCACGGTGCTCGGAGGCGAGCCTATGGATCCTGATAATCAGCCGGCTGTCCTCCATCTTTTGAAGCGGGTAAGGTCTCTTTGCCCTGACAAGAATATCTGGGTCTATACCGGATATACTTATGAGACGGATCTTCTCGCAAAAACAGGAAAAGCTCATCTGCCGTGTACAGATGAGCTTTTAAGCCTTATAGATGTCCTGGTGGATGGAGAATTTGTTCTTGAAAAAAAAGATATCACGCTTGAATTTCGCGGAAGTTCAAATCAGAGAATATTAAAGCTGAAAGAGCTGTCCTAATTCAGGCAGTCTTAGTCTTTACAGCTGATAATCTGACCGGATCAAGGAGATCGTCAAGCAGGGATTCTTTTATCAGTCCCTCGCCAAGGACGATCTCTTTTACTGTCCGGTTTTCTCTCAGTGCCTGCTTTGCAATTTCTGCCGACTTCTTGTAGCCAAGCACAGGGCAGAGGGCAGTAGCTATGCCTGCTGAATGAGTTTCGTAGTCGAGGCAGGTGTCTTTATTTGCAGTGATTCCGGTGATGCAGTTTGCAATCAGAGTCTTCACTGCACCGGTAAGAGATGTGATCGATTCGAAGAGCTGATAAAATACCACGGGCTCAAATGCATTCAGTTCCATCTGTCCGGCTTCGGCTGCCATGGCTATGGTCGCGTCATGACCTATGACAAGGAAGGCAGCCTGAGTCACGACTTCTGGAATGACAGGGTTTACTTTTCCGGGCATTATTGACGAGCCGTTCTGCTTCGGAGGAAGGTTTATTTCATGTAGTCCGCATTTGGGACCGGATGAGAGGAGACGAAGGTCATTTGACATCTTGGAAAGTGATACGGCGAGTGCCTTGAGGGATCCCGATACTTCTACGAAAGAATCAAGGTTTTCTGTCGCGTCGAAGAGATCCGGAGCCTGCTCCAGATATTCGCCGAAGAGCGCGCTTAGCCTTGATGCTATATGGTCCATATAATAATCGGATGCGTTTATTCCGGAGCCTATGGCAGTGCCGCCGAGGTTTATGCTGTACATCTCGCGGATGCTTCTTTCAAGCCTCTTCCTGCAGCGGCCGATCATAGATGCATATCCCATGAATGTGTCACCGAGAGTCATGGGAACCGCGTCCTGCAGCTGTGTCCTGCCCATTTTAATTATTCCCTTGAATTCCTCGCCCTTAATGCGAAGCACTTTTTCAAGTTCCGAAAGAGTATCGATGAGGGGATGGATGAGTGTGATCACAGTCATCTTGCCCGCGGTCGGTATCACATCGTTTGTGGACTGGGCCATGTTCACGTGGTCGTTGGGATGAACCATGTCATAGCTGCCTTTCTCGCCGCCCAGGTAAACGTTTGCGATATTTGCTATCACTTCGTTCATGTTCATGTTTGCGCTGGTGCCGGCACCTCCCTGGACGGGATCGACTATGAATTCACTGTCGTATTTTCCTGCGATGACAGCGTCTGCGGCTCTTTCAATCGCCTCTGCCTTTTCTATGGGAAGGAGACCGGCTTCATTATTCACTATGGCTGCTGCCTTTTTTATCAGAGCCATATTCTTGATAAAAGCTCCTGACATCTTAAGTCCTGTGATATGAAAATTCTTTTCAGCTCTCTCAGCCTGGACGCCGTAGTAGGCTTCCTCCGGCACTGCCATAGTTCCTATTGAATCCGATTCCATCCTCATTCTCATAATGTCCATCCTTTCATAATAAGCCTTCGGCTTTTTATCAACTGAAGCCTTTGTTTTTCTGATTTCTTTTTCTGCAGGAAAATATAATTCATTATGCAGCTACTGTAAATAGTTAATCTGAATACGTCACTATATAATAAAAATACAAGGTTAAACTTAATTTTCGAAAGTCAAACCACATATATTGTGATAAAATGAAAATGAAGATGAAATTCTGCGGGATGCATTATTCACTGTTACGATTGTACGCAAATTGATTTTTGAGGAGACTAATCGGCGGATGCGGGAAGTTTTAATGATATAGGTGAAAAAACGCCATTTACCGTTTAATAAAAAACGAATAAAGGAAGGAGTATGAAATGGAAGAAGACATATCACTTGACAAGACAGATCTCAAGATAATTTCCATGCTTGAGAACAATGCGAGGATTTCCGTAAAGGAAATGGCCAAGGAGACATATCTCTCCTCGCCTGCAGTGAGCGCGAGAATCAGGAGACTGGAAGAGAGCGGAGTGATAAGCGGTTATCACGCGGCTATTGACTACGCCAGACTCGGATATCACATCAAGGCATTTATAAATCTGGAAGTAAATCCGAGCGACAAGGCTGAATTCTATCCTTATATAAAAAGTCTGAAAAATGTAGTCGAGTGCAGCTGTGTCACAGGTGATTATTCAATGCTTATTGAAGTAAAATACGAGCGCCCCGAAGAACTCGACCACCTGGTAAATGACTTGCAGAGATTCGGACATACAAAGACTCTTATAGCTTTTTCCACATCGGTGCGCCACAGGGGGATACTCAGGGAAGGGGAGTAATTGCGATTATTATTCATTATGTTATAATACTTGTTTGCGGCTTGATAACTAAAACTTCACACACAGATAATGAAAAACTTCGTTGCAAAGGATTCATTCGCTTTTTGCTTACAGATGTCACAGTGGTGGCTCACAACGAAAAACACAATGTTCGCCACCATCTGTGCATCCGTAAGCAAGCTTCAATGAATCCTTGCAACGAAAATTATCATAATTCATCATAATATAAGAAAAGACAGGAATATAAATGAGTAAGAATAATACAGAAGATCATGATATTCGTGACAACAAGATGGGCGTGATGCCGATAAAGAAGCTTATTGTAAATATGTCTGTTCCGATGATGATTTCAATGCTGGTCCAGGCTCTTTATAACATAGTTGACTCAGTCTTCGTGGCGCAGATCGGCGAGGATGCGCTTACAGCAGTTACTCTTGCTTTTCCCATGCAGAATCTGATCATTGCATTCGGAGCAGGTACAGGAGTCGGAATAAACGCCCTTCTTTCCAGAGCGCTTGGGGCAAAAGAATACAGTCGTTCAGACAAGGCCGCAAATAACGGAATATTTCTTGCCGTAATTACAGCGATCGTTTTTTCAATACTTGGTCATATAATAACCGTTCCTTTTATAAAAAGCCAGACTTCCTCCGATACTATCGTTAAATACGGCAGCACATATCTTGGAATCGTCATGACGCTGTCTTATGGCTGCTTGCTGCAGATCACATTTGAGAGACTGCTTCAGTCTACCGGCCGTACCATGCTTTCAATGATTTCTCAGCTGACGGGTGCTATTATTAATATTATTCTGGATCCAATAATGATCTTCGGTCTCCTTGGCTGCCCAAGGCTGGGAGTCGCGGGCGCGGCGTACGCTACTGTCATAGGCCAGAGCATAGCGTCGGTTCTGGGCTTGTTTATGAATCTGAAGCTGAATAAGGAGATACATTTCAGCATAAGATCTGTGTTACATCCCAGCGGAAAGATCATCGGAAGAATTTATTTTGTAGGAATTCCATCGATTCTTATGATGAGCATAGGCTCTGTAATGACATATCTTATGGATCTGATCCTCATTTCCTTCTCAACGACTGCCACTGCCGTTTTCGGAGTATACTTCAAGCTCCAGAGCTTTTTCTTTATGCCTGTGTTCGGATTGAATAACGGACTTATTCCGGTGCTCGCGTTTAATTACGGTGCCGAGCACAAGAGGAGGATAAAGAAGGCGCTTAGATTTGCTCTGCTTCTCGCTGTGTGCGTAATGCTGTGCGGCACGGTTACATTTGAGCTGATACCCGATAAGCTCCTCATGCTTTTCAATGCTTCGCCTGAGATGAAGCGGATGGGCGTCGTAGCTCTTCGGATTATTGCCATACATTTTCCCATTGCTGCGATGGGGATCGTCATGGGTTCGATATTTCAGGCATTTTCGAAGAGTTTCTATTCTCTTTTTGTGTCTATGGGAAGGCAGCTCGTGATACTTATTCCTGTGGCCTGGCTTTTATCAAAAACCGGAAATGTCAATAATGTCTGGTGGTGCTTCCTCATAGCTGAGTTTGCTTCTTTCACCTTGTCTTTAATATTTTTTAAAAGGGTCTACGGCAGCGAGGTCGCTCCTATGGCTGATGACGGAGTAGAGTGACAGGAGAATTACTTTGATACATTTTGAATATTTTGACACTATTGATTCTACAAATAATGAGCTGAAGAGACGTGGGAATTCTTCTCCGGAGTTTACGGTCGTCTCTGCCGGACAGCAGACGGGAGGCCGGGGAAGATCCGGGCATGTATGGAAATCTCCTTCGCATGATTCTGTAGCAACAAGTATGATAATGTATCCAAATGTGCCGATCGAATGCGTTCCGAGGATCACGACAGCAGCTGCCATGGCAGTGGCGTCGGCAGTGGAGTCTCTCTATCCATTGAAGACTGAGATCAAGTGGCCGAATGATATACTTATTTCCCATAAGAAGATATGCGGGATACTTACTGAAATGATTCCTGAAAAAGGGAAGGTGAAGTATGTGATAGTCGGCATAGGAGTAAATGTGCACCAGACGTCTTTCCCTTCTGATATAAAAGATATTGCCACATCGCTTGACTTAGAGCTGGGCGGTCGTATGGCAAAAAGGCGGGACGTGATGGAGAAGATCTGGGAGCGCTTCATGGTTTACTATGATCTCTTTCTGAAGACTCATGACCTGTCCGGGTTTCTGGATGAATACAACGGCCGGCTTGTAAACAAGGAAAGACCTGTGAAGGTACTGGATCCCCAGGGTCATTATGACGGTATATCACATGGCGTGGACGAAACCGGAAGGCTTATGGTCGAGAGAGATGGAAAAATCGTTTACGTTGATGCCGGAGAGGTATCGGTCAGAGGTTTTTACGGTTATGTCTGATTTTTTACAGAACATTTAGGGCGGGAAAGCCCTTTTTCTTTTTGTCTTTGATACGCTTTCTCATATGGCATTCTTGTGAGGCTGTAAACAGCTCTTATTTTAATTGTATATTTTTCTTCCATACTATATAATGTCTTTGGTAGATTTTTACAAATAATGAGGTATAAGCATGGCACTCAGATGGAATCCTAATTATGAAATTGCATCAGCTATTACTTTTATTGTCCTTATGATTTCCTATCATATGCAGGATCGGCTCCCGCTCAGGAAATCAAGGGCTTTCCAGAAGCTGATGGTTTGTACGTTTTTTTTGACGATTCTGGATCTCATTACAAGCGTCACGGATTCGTATGCGTCATATTTTCCTTATGTTCCAAACTGTATTCTGAATTCTATTTATTATATAATCGTTGCCGGGACACTTTTCCTTTCGGTTGAATATACTGCTGCCGTCACGCATTTATCGCCAAAGCAGCCTTTTATTCTCCGCGCGCTTTTTATTCTGCCGCTTTTGGTAACGGCGGTTATCTCTTTTTCATCATTTGCTACGGGCTGGATGTTCAGGATCCATAACGGAGTATTCTATTTTGGAAAATATTATTTTCATGTATCCATTTTCTTTACGGTAGTCTATCTCCTGGAAATGCTTTTCCTTATCATATGGCGTTTTAAGACTCTTGATATGAAGAGCCTGATAAGTCTTTTTGCATTTATGGGATTTGTTATTATCGGAATGACGGTCCAGATCTTTATGAAAAGTTATACGCTTATTTACGGCGGCTGCTGTTCGCTTGGAGTGATAGTCATGTTCTCTTCGCTTCAGAATCCTGAGGCTCTCCGTGATGGCAAGACGAAATGCTACAACCTGGCTGCTGCCGGAAGTATTATAGATGAGTCCGGGGAAGCCGGCAAGACTCTTGCTGTCGCAGCAATCGCTTTTTCAAATTATTCATCCGTAAGATCTATCTACGGCGACAATAATCTCGACAGGCTGCTCCTCATGATCTCGAATTATTTCATGAAGTCGATGAGGGGATATGCTGAAGTATTCTACATTCATGCAGGCAGGTTTCTTTTCATATCAAAGGATGAGAAGCTGAAAGATGTTCTTGAAGATATATTGAACGAAAGATTTCATAAGCCATGGGAATTTGACGGCGACAGCGTTCTCTTTGATCCGGTCATGGTGATCCTCAGGTCCGGTGACGGCAGCATACCTTCAGGTGATATTTTTGATGCTGTCAATATTGCTCTCGATGATGAGATCGAGATGGGCAATGCCTTCACTTCAGCTTATGTCACAGATGATGATTTCAAGCGCATGGAGTCTGACCGTCACATTCAGATGGTGCTGTCTGATTCTATCCTCAATAATACGGTTGAAGTCTATTATCAGCCTATTTTTGATACCAAAAAACACCGCTTCACAGCAGCTGAAGCTCTTGCCAGACTCAGGGATTCAAAGACCGGAGAAGTGATCTTCCCGGATGCTTTCATATCAAGGTCAGAAAGCGACGGCTCTATAATCAGGCTTGGGATGCAGGTTTACGAGAAGACCTGTAAATTCTTACATGAGAATGATATGAAATCTCTTGGACTTGAATATATAGAGGTCAATCTGTCTCCCAAGCAGTGCATCAGGGAGTCTCTTCCGGATGAGCTTATGATGTCTGCGAAGAAATTCAATGTGAATATGAACGCGATCAACATGGAGATCACGGAGAGCCTTTCCGAAAACATGGGCAAGCTGAAAAATCTGATGGTGACAATGAACGACGCGGGTTCGTCCTTCTCGCTGGATGATTACGGCACGGGATTTTCAAATCTTACAAATATTCTGGAGCTTCCGTTTTCTATTGTGAAGATCGACAAATCCATAGTATGGGATTATTTTAACGGTAAGAGAGATTTCCTTACCAATGTAATAAAGATGTTTAAGGGAAGCCGGCTGAAGATAGTCTGCGAAGGCGTCGAGACCAAGGAGATGGCCGAGCGGCTGGCTGACATGGAAGTAGATTTTGAACAGGGATATTATTTCTCAAAGCCCATTCCGGAGGAAAAATTCCTGGAATTTATGAAGGAACACCAGAACATGAATATTGCGTGATATTTTATTAAAACTTTATTAACAAATTAAATCTTTATTAAGAATCATCTCTTTTCATTGACAGTCTTTTGTCCCGCATTTATTCTCTTTGTACAGGGAATATCTGCGGGTCTTTTTTATGAAAAGGAGACTCACATGAAAAGAAATGGAAGAAGATCTATCAGCTTGTTTCTGCTTTTGGCTCTTGCCGTGGCAATTCTGATGGCGAGGGAGAAGCCGATAAAGACTGACGCGTCATCGGGCGGATTTATGGATGCATCAGTCGAGTTTTCCGATACTAATGACGGATATTTAAGCGCCTATTCTTATACTGATTCCAATTCGAGACGGGGCTATAGTTCTGACTACATGCTGGTAAGGTATCACGACAGAGCCGGCAATGAGACGGGCAGACGTATAATCGATATTGCATCAAAAGGTTTTGACGGAAGAAACGGACTTTTCAGAGTGACTGTTGAAAAAGTCGATGTTGTATCAAATCCTCCCGATAATACGGTTTCGGCTGTTCTTGATCAGTGCGTGATACTGGAAAACGGAAGCGGTAAGGGAACTTATTTTGCCTTCAACGGTCCGGTTGGGCTTACTGAACGTGAGAAAAATCAGTTTTCCAAATATAATGACGGCACTGCTTATATGACGGCTGATGAATTGAACCGTATTCTGGAAAAAGTCCATAGATTTATTCCTGACTGGAATCCGGTGAATCACAGATATGAGTGCTTTAATTATAAGATAAATATTCCTGAGTCTGAATATAAGAAGAATGTAAGACTTACCGTTAATGCCGGAAGAGGCATTTCGGGTACTTATGGGACAGGGGAGTATGAATTGGGTTCAAGCCCTGTCTATGGAGGATATGCTTCTTTCGGATTTAATGCGCCGTCACAGGGGACTGTTTCATCCATTTCAGAGGATACGACTGTAATTGTAGACGGCAGTCCCTGGACTCATACGATAACTTATGATCTTGGAGGAGGAGAGGGAACATTTCCCGATCAGAATGTGACTTATGGAAACCTTGAAAAGTTACATGGCGATGTTCCAAAGAGACCCGGATATTCATTTTCATGCTGGATCATAGATAAAGTAAATTCACCTACAATGAATACCGATGTCAAAGCCGGTGAGACCCTGTCTCCTTTGGACGAGTGGCGGCATGCCCAGGATGGAGGAAGCGTGACGCTTAAGGCTGTGTGGGAATTGAATTCTTATACTCTTACTTATCACGCTAATAACGGAAAGAAGGAGGCTGATATAAAGGAAAATATAATCTACTGTGACGCAGGGGCGGGATCAGACTCCAGATACAAGGGGGTTCTTAAGGCAGATCAGTGCGGCTTCAGTGCGCCTATGTCCTGCGATGGCAAGACGCCGAAGACATTTACCGGATGGAGCATAAGATCTGATGCTAAAAAACCGCACGAAAACGGCGCGGATCCGGGTGATGTGGAGATCAGCAGACATGCTGATGAGAGTGGTGTAAAGATGTTATCGGAGCTTATAGATGCGTCATCTTTAACTTATCAGGGTGGAAATATCGATCTCTATGCTATCTGGGATGATGTTCCTGTTTTTGATGAGCCGAAAAATCTATATTTTTCTTCTGAAAAGGCAGAGAGCGGCATCACGAGAGACGATATAGGATCAGCCCTCGCTGGTTCAGCCGGATCTGTGCGCGATCATGAAGACGGAGAAGCTTTTATATTCAGAGCTGATATAGAAGCATCGTCAACAGGAGAGACGCTTCCGGAAGATACAATAGCCGTTCTTGATTTTGATCCTGATGATTTCAGAAATATTGAGGGCGCAGGCACGATATCTGTCTGCCTCAGGGCCACTGACTGGGCCGGAAACCATGCAGACAGATATATAAAAGTCCATATCACATCGCCGGATCCAAACGGATATGACAAGGAACGCCTGGTAAAGAAAGGGCTTATAAATGTAAGGCTTATTGATCGGAAGAATTATGAAAAAGGTGATCCGAAAAATGGAGGACTAAAGAAAAATTCTGTATGGTACAAAGACAAAAGCTGCAGGGATCTTTTACTTTCAGTCTTTAAAAAGATCGGAAAGTGATGAAAATACCGCACACCTTCGAAATGAAAAGTGTGCGGTTTGTAAAAATAAATACACCGTCTCATTAAAAGTTGACACCATATATGGTGCCATTATATAATCAAAAAGGAGAAAGAATTATTAATGTCACAATGGGACAAACTTCTAAAAAAGCTTTATGCTCTTGATCCGGGTTTGCGATACGAAGAGTTGAAAAAAATTCTGAAACGCTATGGATACTCTGCCCTTGAAACAAAAGGCGGAAGCAGTCATGTGACTTTCCGAAAACCAGGATCAACACCAATCACACTTCCGCGACACACACCGATCAAGAAAGCATATCTTGATCTGGTACGACAAGCGGTAGAGGAGTCAGAAAATGAATCAAATTGATATGTATATGAAGAAAAAATATCGCATGGAAGTTTATGAAGATTATGAGGAAGGCGGCTTTACCGTTTCTTTCCCAGAACTTCGTGGATGTATTTCATGCGGAGAGACTTTGGAAGAAGCTTATTCTAATGCTATTGATGCAAAACGGTGTTGGATCAAAGCTGCGTTAGAAGAAGGAGTAAAGATCCCGGAACCAAGAGAACTTTCTGACTATTCTGGACAGTTCAAACTTCGTATTCCGAAGGATCTTCACCGAACCCTTGTGGAACAGGCGAAGGAAGAAGGAATAAGTATGAACCAGTATTGCACCTATCTTCTAACAAAGGCTGCGAAAATGTAAAGAAAGGAGAGGTTCTTGCAGTCTTAGGAATTTCCATTATAAGTGTCTTAGCAAGACACATACGAGGTGATTCACATGACAAAAGAAGAATTAAAACGGCTGCATTATCATGGCGGTATAGGCTGGAATATCTAGCCCGCCTCCGAAATCCACATCTGTTCCGGTAATCAGCTCGTGTGCTCTTCCGGCTTCTGCGTTGAAGTCAGCGTGGTAAGGATTGCTGTCTATATTTATGGCAAAAATAATCCTGCCGTCATCACTGCGTCTGTCGAATATCATCTGTCTGTTTGTGATCAAAAGAGTCCTGTAGTCTCCGTATGAAAGCACGGAGCAGGACTTTCTGATAGCTCCGAGTCTTGCAATATAATCGGTAAGATCGTTCCATTGGGGCTCTTTTATTTCCGGACGGAGAGCCTGATCCCCGTCAGATTTTGATCCTTCGATTCCCCATTCGCTGCCGTAATAGATCATTGGAATGCCGGGCATGGCGTACATAAGCGCGTACAGGGGTTTCAGCTGATTTTTATCTGTAAGTTCAGTCGCTATTCTGGACACATCGTGATTATCGACAAATGAGACAGGATGCATGCCGGTATATAGACACCAGGGCTCATGACCAAACTGCCTTTCAAGAGAACTCTTTATCTCGAAGAGATTCATTGAATTCATGGACGAGTAAAGACCTTTCCGGCATTCGTAGTTTGTCACGCTGTGGCAGCACTGGTCATTCATGATCTCACGGTAGTCGCCGCCGATCATCTCACCGAGAAGGAAGAAGTCTTTCTTCATTTCTTCTGTCTCTCTTCTTAATCTTCTGAGGAAATCCCTGTCCACCATATATGCGACGTCAAGCCTCAGGCCGTCTATATGAAAAGTCTCAATCCAGAAACGTACAGAATCCATAAGATAATCTGTGACCTCGGGATTTTTGAGATTAAGCTTTACGAGATCGTAATTTCCTTCCCAGCCTTCGTACCAGAAGTTATCGTGATAAGGAGAATCTCCGTCAAAGTTCAGATAGAACCAGCTGCAGTAGCGTGAATTCTCCCTGTTTTTTTGTACATCACGGAAAGCGAAGGATCCGCGCCCTACATGATTGAATACACCGTCGAGTATGACCCGGATTCCGTTCTCGTGAAATTTATCTACGAGTTCCGTAAGATCTTCATTGGTTCCGAGTCTCTTATCGACCATCCGGTAATCTCTGGTATTGTAGCCGTGTGTATCGGATTCAAAGAGAGGAGAAAAATATACAGCATTTACATTCAGTTTTTTGATATGGTCTATCCAGCCTGCTATCTTTTTCAGACCGTCCCTCTGCACGCCGTCATTTTCAAACGGAGCTCCTGTAAGACCAAGTGGATAAATCTGATAGAATACGCTTTCATATGCCCACATAATATTCTCCCTTAATCCTTAATGTTCTTAAATGTTCAATGGTAAGATTGATTGCATATATTATATCATAAAACATCAGGCGTAAAATTCAGTTCGAAAGTCTTGATTTCATCTGGCTGGCTGATATATATCTTTTCGGCAGTATCCCGGGTGTTCTCTTACCCATAAAATCCGAATATAAATTTACGCCGTCCACTTAAGCCATCGCTCTTGAACATAGTTCTTATGTTTGATATTGTAAAAATGTAATTTTGGTTTACTTTACAGGTCTTTGTCAAAGGGAATTCTACTCAGGGATTGGAAATGAGGGCAATATGGTGGGGAAGGTGTGTCATGGAAGGATCAAGCGAATAGATTAGCCTTTTGACAGGCACAGTATATGAAGATGTTTTAAGCGGAGGGGTTGGAATTACTGATGACTTGGCAAGTATACTTATAGCAAAGAAGCTGGTCTTTGGTTAATCATGGAGGAATCGAAATGACATTTACAAAAGCATTCAAGGATGTATTTTCGGAATATCTTACACAGTACGGGTTCGAATGGTGTTCCAAAGTAAGACGATTTGTAAAAGTACAGAATCAGGAACTGATTTTTTTCATTGGGTACAGGGGCGCTCCGGCTTCGACCAGAAGCAATAAGTGTTTCAAAGTATATGTCGGAATTTTCTCTGTATATTTTTCGAGATTTGGAGATTGGGAGAATGAATATTCAAGAGAAAGCTTGATGAAAATGGCATTTAGTGTAAGTGAAGAATCGCTGATGATGTTTACTAATCCTTATATGTATGGCATGGGCTTTGAGTATGATAAATATAATAATGATAACATGACAGATGTATTGAGAAAGGCTGCTGCTGCAACAGTGAAATGGGTTATTCCAAAATTTCACAAGGTAACTGATCTAAATGCATATGTAGCTTTTGTAAAGAAATATTTACATATTACCTCATTGAAGAATTGCGATAAATTCTTTTATGATTCGCTTACGTTAATACTTACTGATGACCATGATGATTTTCTATCTGATAAGGATGGTATGAGTGAAAGTGAAAAGGAGGAAGACCGACAGGCTGCCAGGGAATTTTTCACCGGACCCAGAGACAGGGTGTTTAATGATCCCATACTCTTAAAAGAGGCTTTGAAGGAAGCTGAACACAGTAAAAAAATAAATCTTGAGGCATTGAAGAATCTGAAGATAAAAGTATGATCTCGAAAAAACATCGAATAGAATGGAGCTTTCACCTGCCTGTTATTGACAACCGCTTCTAAAAAATTTAACATTAGAGCTATATAAGGGAGAATTATGATGCCTGAAGAAATTAAAATTTTACAATTCGGGCGGCGGAAAACAGACAGACTTGGCGCTATCCATGACTGGAACGAAGCCAGAAAGCATTACAGGATCCTTGTTGCTGACTGGGACGAGTCAAATATGGCTCTGGTTCGTGATACATTAAGCGTCAGGTACCATACCGAGACAGCAGTAACAGCTGATGAATTCGAGAGAAAGATGTATGAATTCAGTCCTGATATGGTGCTTTTAAGTTATGGATTCAATTCTGATGACGGTATTCCGCTTGCCATTTGGATGAAACAAAGACCTGAATACGTCAGCACGCCTGTCATTATGATGCTGAGAGGCGACACAGATATTGAAGTGGAAGCGATGAAGACAGGAGTAATAGAGATAATCAGGAAGCCGATAAAACCTGATCTTCTCCTCCTGCGTGTCGACCGGATGCTGGAACTAAGACATCTGCAGACCTGCCTTGAAAACGAAGTGGACAAGCAGATGCGGGTAGTTGAAAAGCGTAATTCCGAGATCACGACTCTTCTGAAGCAGTCGCTCGTAACACTTGCCAGCGCGGTAGATGCCAAGGATCATTATACAAACGGACATTCATCCAGAGTTGCCGAGTATTCAAGAGAGATCGCGAGAAGAGCCGGAAAGACGGAGAGAGCTCAGAATGAGGCGTATTATGCCGGTCTCCTCCATGATATCGGAAAGATCGGAGTGCCTGACAGTCTGATTGCCAAATGCAGCGGTCTTACAGACGAGGAATACAAGACTATCAGACGCCATCCGGAGATCGGAGCCGAGATACTCGGTCATATTACAGAGATGCCGAATCTCGCAGTGGCCGCATACCATCATCATGAGCATTATGACGGCAGCGGCTACCCGGATCATCTGAAGGGCGAAGATATTCCTGATATTGCGAGGCTCATCGCCGTTGCCGACGCTTATGACGCCATGACTTCTCGACGAAGCTACAGAGATGTGCTTCCACAGGAAGTCGCCAAGAATGAGATCAAAAAAGGCAGGGGTACGCAGTTTGATCCCCTCTACGCAGACATAATGGTCGGGATGATAGACGAAGATAAAAATTATGATATGCGTGAGAAATAAAACAAAAAGAAAGGGGTATCAGGTATGAGACTTGATGAATTGAAAGAAACTGTAAAAAAGAAGGGTTTCGGCACATCGCAGTATGATAATGTGGACGGCGACAATGTATATCTTTCAAGCGGTGTAAGGACGGTTTTTCTGGATGGGGACGGAAGAATGTCTGATATCATAGATATAATTCGGCGCTTTCAGAAGAAAGATTACGGTTCCGCGGCAGAACATGGAAAGACCGAGAGAGCCGGTCACGAATATGGCAGATACGATATCAGAGGAATAGAAGCTGACGGAGACGGCGACTGCGGAGTCTGGATCCACAGGGCAGATGATGCTCTTATCGTATATTTTGCATTCGAGAGATAATTATTTAATGTAACATCACGAAGTGATGTTACATTGATCATCTTCGTTGCAAGGATTCATTGAAGCCATGAGATGCACAGATGGTGGCGAGCATTGTGTTTTTCGTTGTGAGCGAGCACGCTAGCTGCGGCTCGGTTGACAAACGTTCAAGCAGAAATGCTTCCTTGAAATATTTTGCAACTGCAAAATTTATTTTAAAGCATTTCTGCGCGCTTTTGCTAAAAAGCGCGTGCGAGCAAACAGAAAAACACAACTTGTGAGCCACCACTGTGACATCTCTTGGCAAAAAGCGAATGAATCCTTGCAACGAAGATTTCATTATTGATGTGGGAAATAATTATCTTTCCGGTCATACCTTGCATTATCCCGGGACTTATAGTACTATGTCTCGGGATTTCTTTTACACGTTAATTGGTTAAAGTGACTATGAAAGGACATGAATTTTATGGATATGCAGATGAAATTCGCGAGAAAGCTGCCGACGCCGCAGGAGATAAAAGACCGCTTTCCGCTGAGTGAGAAGATCAGAGCTTTAAAAGAAGCAAGGGATAGTGAAATTGCAGATGTTTTCACCGGAAAATCAGATAAGCTTCTTCTTATTATAGGACCATGCTCAGCCGACAACGAGGATGCTGTACTCGATTATATGACCCGCCTTAGAAAAGTGCAGGACAAGGTAGCTGATGAGATCCTCATTATTCCAAGAGTATATACTAATAAGCCAAGGACTACCGGTCTTGGCTACAAGGGGATGCTCCATCAGCCGGATCCTACCAAGGCCGAGGATATGCTTGATGGTTTGATTGCCATAAGGCACATGCACACAAGAGTTGTGGAAGAGACCGGATTTACTTGCGCTGAGGAAATGCTTTATCCCGGAAACCACAGGTATTTGTCGGATCTTCTCGCTTATGTGGCGATAGGAGCAAGGTCAGTGGAAAATCAGGAACACCGTCTGACGGCAAGCGGTATCGGCATCCCGGCCGGAATGAAAAATCCAACCGGAGGAGATCTGTCTGTTATGATGAACGCCATCGTTGCTGCTCAGAATCCTCATACATTCATATACAGGGGCTGGGAAGTAAATACTACGGGAAACCCTCTTACACATGCTATTTTGAGAGGATATGTCGATAAATTCGGAAGAAGCCATCCCAACTACCATTACGAGGATCTTATGAATGTGATAGAGGGATATGAAGAGCATCCGGATCTCATGAATCCCGCTATTATAGTAGACTGCAACCACGCAAATTCCGGAAAGAAATATCTGGAGCAGGTAAGGATCGCAAAGGATGTAATGCACAGCTGCCAGATCTCAAGAGATATAAAGGGAATAGTTAAAGGTCTTATGATCGAGAGCTATATAGAAGATGGAAATCAGAAAATCGAGGACGGTGTCTATGGAAAGTCCATAACAGATCCCTGCCTCGGATGGGAAAAGACAGAAAGACTGATTTTCGATCTCGCTGATATGCTCTCTGGCGAAAGCCGGTGATTTTATGCAGGATGATTATATAAAAGCAAGAAAGCTCGGACAGAAGCAATACAGGAAGGATGTCTCGTCAGGAAGATATCCCTATATTCCATCTCTTGAATTTCTGGTTGATCATGTAAACAAGCTGACTGAGGTGCCTGTCGGGCTTGTCGAGATCCCGCTTTCCATGATAACGGGAACCAGGACCTCCGGCCGCCAGCAGGCCTTTGCCACAAATTTTATGCCGATTCTTGAGCCGAATTCAGAATTTGCCAATAAGTGGTCGGCTCTTTATGATTCACAGATAGTCGAGGGCATAAGAGATCCGATAAAGGTATATGAATATCTCCACAGATTCTATGTCCAGGAGGGGAACAAGCGTGTTTCCGTATCTAAATTTGTGGACAGCTATTCGATACTCGGCAACGTCACGAGGATCATGCCTTCGAACATGGAAGACGAGAGCATGAGAGTCTACTCGGAATTCCTGCAGTTCTATGAGAGCACGTCTCTTTACGAGATAGATCTGAGTTATCCCGGCGGATATCAGAAGATGGCTGACGTATTTTCCCTTGAGCTTGGAAAACCATGGCCGATCGAACTTGTGGAGAAACTCAAGGGCAGCTTTCAGCTCTTCGAAAAGATGTATGTGGGCAAGGCCGAGGGCAGGATAAGTATCTCGTCAAGTGATGCATTTCTTACCTATCTGACTATATACGGAATCGAGCATATGCAGGGCATATCGAGGACGCTTTTATCCAAGCGGATCGATAAGATCTGGTCAGAAATCATGATACAGCAGGGAGATGACCAGATAGCGCTTGTGAAGGATCCGGACGAAGAGGCTCCCGGCACGTCACAGCAGCCTTCCGGCGGAATCATGAAGACTCTTTTCGGTCCCCAGTATTCGGCGTCCCATCCCTTAAAGTGTGCTTTCTGCTATGAGAGACCGGCTTCCAATTCTTCATGGATATATGGGCATGAACTTGGCAGGAGCGCTCTTGACAGTATATTCAGCGGTCAGGTAGAAACGGTAAAATATGATGACTGTTCATCTGACGAGAAGCTCAGGGAAGCTATTGACAGCGCCTGTGCTGACGGTAATGAGATGATTTTTACGATCTCTCCGAAGCAGATGGAGGAGACCTTGAGAAGCGCTATCCATTACCCCAAGGTCCATTTTTTGAATTGCTCCATCAATCTCTCACATCCGAAGGTCAGGACTTATTACGGCAGAATGTATGAGGCCAAGGCTCTTATGGGTGCTCTTGCTGCTTCGCTTTCTAAAGGGATGGATGTAGGATACGTGGCGGATTATCCGATTTACGGCACTGTTGCTGAAATAAATGCTTTTGCCATCGGGGCTGCCATGATAAATCCGGATGTAAAGGTGCACCTGTCCTGGTCTTCCATGAAAGACAGAGACTGGCACGATGATATGAAAAAAGCCGGAGTTTCTGTCATATCCGGTCAGGATTTTATTAAACCCGATTCGGCGTCAAGGGAATACGGACTTTTCCGGATAAATCAGGACGGCTCTATAGCTAATCTGGCGACACCGGTATGGAACTGGGGCAAGTATTACGAGCTTATAATAAGGTCTGTTCTGGAAGGCAGATGGGAAGAATCGCCTGATGACGTGGCCGTGAATTACTGGTGGGGTATGTCGGCAGGGGTCATAGATGTGATACTTTCCGAGCATCTCCCTTATTACTCATACAAGCTGGTTCAGAGCCTCAGAAACGCTACGGTCAAAGATACTCTTAATCCTTTTTCCGGAGAGATCCATGATCAGAGCGGAAAGACTCTGAAAGGTTATTATTCGGGACTGCTTGATTCCAGAGATATAATTACAATGGATTGGCTTAATGACAATGTGATCGGCTCGCTGCCGCGTCTTGACGAACTGACTGAAGCAGGAGTGGAGACTGTAAGGGTCAGCGGAATACTGGGAACGGAGAATAATTAATGAGAATTTTATTTCTCGCTGATGAGGTCGAGAAATCGCTTTATGATTTTTATGACAGGGAAAAGCTGAAGGGAGTTGACCTTATTATATCCTGCGGAGATCTGCCTGCCTATTATCTTGAGTATATAGTCACAATGGCAAATATCCCGCTTCTATATGTAAGGGGAAATCATGACGGCAGATATTATGAGAAACCGCCGCAGGGCTGCATAGACATTGATGACAAGGTTTATGATTATAAAGGTCTTCGGATCCTGGGGCTTGGCGGCTGCATGAAATATCATGACGGACCTGATATGTTTACCGAAGATATGATGAAGAAGCGCATTTCCAAAATGAAGAGGCAGCTGACTCTGAAGGCCGGCTTTGATATTTTGGTGACTCACGCGCCGGCAAGAGGCTACGGGGACAGTGACGATATTCCCCACATGGGATTTGAGTGCTTCAATAAGCTCCTCTTCGACTGGAAACCCAAATACATGGTTCATGGCCATATTCATAAGGAATACGGCAGGACATATAAAAGGACTCTTGACCATCCGAGCGGATGCAGGATAATAAACGCCTGCGGCAGTTATTATCTGGATATAGCTGATGACGAGCATCCGGTCTATGGGAAGACAGGATCGGCGCTTTATGATCTTTACGTGAGCATTCTGATGAAGAGGCATAAAAGATATGAATAATATTGACGTCTCAAAAGTAAAGCTTACCGACGCTGACAGAAGTGAGGTCTTGAGATATCTCGGCTATCGCGGACAGGAAATGACAGATGATCTTACAAGTTCATTTAATGAGTGTATGGATCTTGTGAATGGTGCGGCTGATCCAAGAATATTGATAAAGATATTTCCTCTGGGACAGGATGAGAGTCACCTTAATAAGGATCAGGACGGGACTTATCCTCCGGCAGTTCTGCCGGACGAACTTTCTTTTCTTGAAGGATCCGATATAAGACGGCATCTTTCAGGCTGCAGCGAGGCGGTCCTTCTCGCGGCCACGATTGGAATGAAGCAGGATATCATCACACGTCAGCTGTCTCTTTCCGATCCGCTTAAGTCTGTGATAGTCGATTCCGCAGGTTCCGTACTTATTGAGGCAGTATGCGACACAGCTGAAGCTTATATGAGACGAGAGCTTCTGTCCGAAGGAAAATTTCTGACAAGCCGTTTTTCTCCGGGCTACGGAGACCTTCCTCTAATGGCGCAGGAAAAGTTTTCTCAAATTCTTGAAATGAGAAGAGTCGGGATCACGGTATCTTCCGATTATCTGATGTCTCCGAGAAAGTCCGTGACGGCGGTGCTGGGCATTGCGTCTCATGAAGTGAAAAAGCATGAGAGGTCCTGCGCAAGCTGTAATCTGAAGGGCGCATGCCGATTCAGACAGATGGGATTCTTCTGCAGCGAGTGAGTTTATAGAAAGAGAAATAATATGTCAAGACCATTGATTTTAGACGGAGCCACAGGCACCATGCTTCAGGCCGCGGGACTGGCTCCGGGCGAGCATCCTGAGGTTTTTGGAATAAGCCATCCTGACGTGGTAAGAAAAATAGAGACGGAATATTTGAGATCCGGCTCGGATATTTTATATACGAATACATTCGGAGCCAATAAAAGAAAACTTAAAGGCTGTGATGTGTCGGTTGACGAGGCGGTCAAAGCTGCTGTCTCAGCATCGCTTGACGCTGTGTCAGAATTTGAAAGTAAAAATCCGGGAGACATGCCGGATTTTAATATTTTTCCGGGACTTGCAAAGCGGCTTACAGATTTGGGCAGACGCCATGCCATAGCTCTTGACATAGGACCCATAGGAGAGCTTTTAGAGCCGCTCGGAACTGTAACTTTTGAAGAGGCTTACAGCGCATACGCAGAAGAGATAGATGCCGGAGTGAAATATGGTGCGGATCTTATCGTAATAGAGACTTTTACTGATCTTTCGGATGCCAGGGCTGCTGTTCTTGCGGCAAAGGAGCACTCAGATCTTCCCGTGCTTGTCACGATGACTTTCGAGAGCACGGGCAGGACATTTACCGGCACTCTCATTCCTTCATTTGCAATGACCATGGAAGGTCTCGGCGCTGACGCCATTGGTATAAACTGCTCTTTAGGACCTGATGAGATAAGGCCTCTCATTGAGGAGATGGAGGAGTGGACAAGCCTTCCCATTATAGTAAAGCCGAATGCCGGGCTTCCTGATCCAAAGACCGGTGAGTATGCTCTTAAGGCTGAGGGATTTACTGATCAGATGGGATCTTATAAGTCGCTGGCTCCGGCCTTTCTCGGTGGCTGCTGCGGTACGGATCCGTCTTATATAAATAAGCTCCGTAATGCCGTATCTGATTGGGATCCTGACAGGAGAAAAACTGAGATCAGGCGGGGTATCTGCTCTGCCACCAATGTATGCGAATATGGCGGAGTAAGAGTCATAGGCGAGCGCCTGAACCCGACCGGAAAGAAAAAATTCCAGAAGGCTCTTATTGAGCACGATATGGGTTATGTGTGTAAGATCGCTCTTCAGGAAGAAGAGGCCGGGGCTGATGTACTGGATGTAAATGTCGGCGTGCCCGGCTGCGACGAGAAGGCTCTGATGATCGAGGTATTAAGAGCTCTCCTCGGTGTGGTATCACTTCCTCTCCAGATCGATTCGAGAGATCCCGAGACCGTCGAGGCGGCTCTTCGCATTTATCCGGGACGGGCTATTGTAAATTCCATAAATGCTGACGATGAGACGCTTGATACCATGCTTCCAATAATAAAAAAGTACGGCGCGGCAGCAGTAGTCCTCTGTCTGGATGAGAGCGGCATACCAAAAGACAGTAAAGGTCGTGTCGAAAAGGCGGAGCATGTATTAAAGAGATGCCATGAGGCCGGTATAGAGGCTTATGACCTCCTGATGGACTGCCTGACTCTTACAGTGTCGGCTCAGCAGGATCAGGCTGTGGAGACTCTTCATGCCATGCGTTATATTACCGAGAACTACCACACCCATGCAGCTCTCGGCGTATCAAATATTTCATTCGGACTTCCTGCGAGAAAGCATATCACCGAGAGCTTCCTCACTCAGGCGATGGCGATGGGACTTGATTTTCCAATAATAAACCCGAATCAGCTTGAGATCATGGATGCTGTCGCATCATTCAGGGTCCTGTCCGGAGAGGACAAAAACTGCGAATCCTACATAGAACGCTTTGCCGGAAGGACCGAAGAAAAGACCGTGACGGTAAGCGCGGCATCATCATCTGACAAAAAGACCGAAGACGGCAGCATGACCATTGAGCACGCAGTTCTTAAAGGACTGAAGGATGAGACAAGAGCCCTTGCTGAAGAGGCGCTTTCTACCATGACCGAGGAAGAGGTGATCGACCGTGAACTCATTCCTGCCCTTGATAAAGTAGGTGAACAATACGAAAAAGGGATCCTCTTTCTTCCCCAGCTCATAAGTTCAGCAAATGCCGCTACAGCAGCTTTCGATATGATAAGAGACAGGATCAGGGCAAAAAGCGGCGGTTCGACTGATGTCTCAAAGGGTACCATTATCATCTGCACCGTAAAGGGCGACATCCATGACATAGGAAAGAATATAGTAAAGGTCGTCCTTGAAAATTACGGATATCATATGATAGATCTCGGCAAGGACGTACCGGTGGAAAAGGTAGTTGATGCCGTGAAGGAGACAGGATGCAGACTGGTGGGACTGTCCGCTCTTATGACTACGACCTTGCCTGCCATGAAAGATACAATAGACGCAGTGAAGGCAGTGTCGCCGGAGACTCGTATCATGGTCGGAGGCGCAGTGGTAACTCCTGAATATGCTGATGAAATTGGAGCTGATTTTTATTGCAACGACGCAAGAGACAGCGTAAGGATCGCAAGAGAAGTGCTGGGATGAGATTTTGGAGAAAGAATTGGACATAAGAGAATACATAAAAGACCGCTTTCTGATATTTGACGGCGCTTTCGGGACATATTATTCATCAAAATATCATGAGGACGTATCTCTTTCAGAGACAGCAAATATTTCCTTCCCCGACAGAGTTGAGAAAATTCATAAGGAATATCTGGATGCCGGCGCCGTGGCAATAAGGACCAATACCTTCGGCGCCACTCAGCTGATCTTGAATGGAGATAAGAAAGCTCCGGATATAATAAGAGCAGGATATAATGCCGCAGAAAATGCCATCCTGGAATCAGGGAAAGAGGCTTTTATTCTGGCTGATATCGGACCTGTCCGGGGAACATCAGCTGACGGAGCCGGAGATGCTTATATTAAGA
Organism: uncultured Lachnospiraceae bacterium; assembly: GCA_900316665.1. Classification (GTDB taxonomy): domain Bacteria; phylum Bacillota; class Clostridia; order Lachnospirales; family Lachnospiraceae; genus Lachnocurva. Next base: position 46,446 of record ONDV01000017.1, on the reverse strand, counting down.
CCGCTGATATTTTTCTGAAATCCGGGGCGAAGAATTTTATTTTTGAGACCATGTCAGGAACTGACGGTTTAATGGATTGCGCCAGATATATAAGGTCAAGGAGGCCTGATGCCTTTCTCATGGTATCCTTTGGCGTCATGCCTGACGGTTATACAAGAGACGGTCAGTTCTACAGGTCATTATTAAATGAGATATATGATTCCGGACTGTTTGACATTGCGGGACTGAATTGTGTCTCCAATTCAAATCATATGTCAAAGCTGCTTCTTAAATCAGGAATAGAAGATCTCTTTTATTCATCCGCCATGCCAAATGCCGGATATCCTGTGGTCCGCGGATTCAGAAGTATATTCGAAGGAAACATTGAGAGCTTCAAGGCTGACATGAAAACTCTCGCGGAAGCCGGTGTAAGGATACTGGGCGGCTGCTGCGGTACCGATCCGGAATATATAAAAAATCTTACGGAGGTTTTGTCAGGGATAAGAATAACGCCGAAGGAATATATTATCCCTTCGATGAGAGAAAAGAAAAATATTTATGTTCAAGTCAAACCTGTTTCTCATGACAGCAGCAACCGCATCAGAAATAAACTTCAGAATGGTGAGAAGATAATAGCGGTAGAACTCGACTCGCCAAAGAATACGGATATATCACGCTTTATGTCAGGAGCTTCAATTTTAAAGGATGCCGGAGCAGACGCTATCACTATTGCCGATTGCCCCATAGCGAGACCGAGGATGGATTCCACTCTTCTCGCATGTCTCGTAAAAAAGGAGCTTGATCTCGATGTGATCCCTCATATGACCTGCCGGGACAGAAATATTAATGCCACAAAGGCTCTCCTTCTCGGAGCCCAGGCGATGGATATAAAAAATATACTCGCGGTGACGGGCGATCCCATACCGTCAGCTGAGCGTGATGAGGTGAAAAAGGTATATCAGTTTAATTCCAAGAAACTGATAGCATATATTAGATCGCTTAATAATGAAATCTTTCCTGAGCCGACAATGATTTTCGCGGCTTTAAATGTAAATGCCGCAAATTTTGACATCGAACTTAAGAGAGCACAGGAAAAAGTGAAATGCGGAGCTGAAGGTTTTCTGACCCAGCCGGCCATGTCTGAAAACGCCCTTTCAAATCTTTTCATGGCAAGGAAGACCCTTCCTCCCGATGTCAGGATCCTGGGAGGGATCATCCCTGTCGTATCCGAGAAGAACGGCAGATTTATGGAGGATGAAATATCAGGCATTCATATACCCGAAGATATGATATCATCATATCATGGTAAAAACCGTGAGGAGGGAGAGCAGCTGGGCATTGATTATTCTTTGTCCATTGCCGGAAAAATGCTTTCTTTCACAGACGGAATTTACCTTATGACACCATTCGGACGTGTCGGCATGATGGAAAAAATAGTAAGAAAGATACGAAAACTCCTATAAAGATGCCCTGCTTGACAAGACATATGACAGGTGTTATCTTTTATATAATATCAGCACTCACACTTATAGAGTGCTAACGAAATGAAAAAATTCAGGAGGCAGATATGATAATACCTGTATATAACGTAACTGTCGTTCCGGGAGCGACCCTTTATTTTCAGACAGAAAGGATCAGGGAACTCGGACGCATGGACCCGAATAAGGGCGAAGATGTGATCTTCCTTATTGAGAAGACTGAAAAGCCGAGAGAAGAGCTGACGGATGAGGATTTTTACCCCATCGGTGTCACAGGCAAGGTGACAGAGATACATGACGAGGGATATACGGAAATATCTACCATCAGCCGTGTGTCTATTGATGATGTGATAGTGAATGCTGACAAGTCATTTAATATCTCCATTACAAAGCTTAATGACATCGATGATTATGATCCAAAGGAGAAAGAGGATCATCTGAACCATCTGAAAGAGGCAATAGTCGAATATATATCGAAGTTCCAGTGGGGACCTTCGATGACCGTCTTTATCCGGGGCTTTGATTCAGTGGAGCAGATAGCTGCCGCCATGTCGCCATGGATGAATGCGTCACCCGAAGACAGATATGCGGCTCTTTCCACGCCGAGCAAAAAAGAGCGCGCCGGGCTTCTGGAGAAGATGCTCTATGAGTTTGTAGAGATAGCACGCATTACAACGGATGCTGAGTCCGAGCAGCAGGAAGATTACAGAAAAGTCTACAGGGAGCAGGCTATAAAGAAGCAGATCGATTATCTGCAGAAAGAACTTGATGAGATGCATCCGGAGAATGTCTCCGACCTTCGCAAGATGGAGATGAAAATCGACAAGTCCGGCATGAACGAGACTGCCATGAGCGAATGCAAAAAGATCCTGTCAAGGCTCAAGCAGGAAGGCGAGAACGGCAATGATTACGGCATGCTCTTTGACTATCTTGACTTCATGACTACTCTTTCATGGAAGAAGCAGCCATTCAGAAAGATAGATCTTAAGAAGGCTGAAAAGATCCTTGACAGAGATCATTTCGGTTTGAAAAAAGTAAAGAAGCGTATCATACAGCAGATAGCCGTTATGAATTTGAGACAGCAGCAGTCAGGCTCTATTCTTCTCTTTGTCGGACCTCCCGGAACAGGGAAAACCTCGATCGGAATCTCTATTGCAGAGGCTCTTCACCGGAAATATGTAAGAGTCTCCCTCGGAGGCGTCAGAGACGAGGCGGATATAAGAGGACACAGGAGAACTTATATAGGAGCCATGCCGGGACGCATTATGGATGGAATAGCAAAATCAGGCTCATCCAATCCTGTTGTGGTTCTGGACGAAGTGGACAAGCTGTCGTCTTCCTATAACGGAGACCCGGCATCAGCCCTCCTTGAGGTGCTTGACCCCGAACAGAATTCAACTTTTACAGATCACTATATGAACGTTCCTTATGATCTTTCCGACGTATTTTTCGTATGTACGGCAAATTCCGAGGAGAATATTCCCGCCCCGCTTCTTAACAGAATGGAAGTGATCAGATTTCAGGGATATACTTCGGATGAGAAGCTTGAGATCGCGAAAAAGCATCTCCTTCCCAAGGCTATGGAGTCCATGGGAATAGGAAAGAGCGATATCTCCATAGGCGACAGCGTCATGAAGACGATTATTTCAGAATACACTGCCGAAGCCGGTGTGCGTGGCTTGAAGAAAAGACTCGACACTCTCTGCCGCACTGCTGCCGTAAAGATCAATGAGGAAAGGGAAAATAATCCTGATAAAAAGGATGACAGGCGCCGCGGCAGAAGGAAGGCTATAGTATCCGTTCATGAGGCCGATCTCCATGAATATCTTGACATGCAGCCCCTTATCCATGACAGGACTCTTCGTTCCGCAAAGCCCGGAATCGTGACAGGTCTGGCCTGGACAGAGGCAGGCGGTGAGATCCTTTTCATAGAGACTATGGCTGTGAAGGGAACCGGGCAGGTACAGATCACAGGACAGCTTGGCGATGTAATGAAGGAAAGCGTTGAGATCGCGGTATCGCTTGTCCGCTCCATGTATCCCGCAAAAGCTGACTGGTTTAAAAAACATGATATTCATATTCATGTTCCGGAGGGCGCTGTTCCAAAGGACGGTCCGTCTGCCGGCATTACAATGACAACGGCTCTTTCTTCTCTGGTCAGCGGACATCCTGTAGATACGAAGACTGCCATGACAGGTGAGGTATCGTTGAGAGGGGCAGTTCTTCCCATCGGAGGTCTTCCTGAGAAGCTGATGGCTGCGGTAAGAGCCGGAGTAAAGACTGTCTACATTCCTGCAGATAATGAAAGGGATCTTTCGGATGTTCCTGACGAGGCAAGGAATTCACTGGAAATTATCCCGGTAAAGACTGTATCGGATGTACTGAAAGCCGTCGGAATCAGGTAAATTAAATAAAAAATACAGCATATCATGTCTGTTTTTTGTTATAATGATAATAATGTCGAATGAATATACCAGGCAGTTTATTCTGCGCTGTTTGGATTTTTGATTATTATTTTTTGTGAGGACAAATGAAGTACGATGTAATAATTATCGGCGCGGGTCCGGGAGGACTTTATGCCGCATACGAGCTGATGAAGAAGGCTCCGGAGCTTTTGATCGGAGTTTTTGAGGAAGGCGGGACTCTGGAAGAGAGACACTGTCCCATAGACGGAGACAAAATAAAGTCCTGCATCCACTGTAAGACTTGTTCAATAATGAACGGATTCGGCGGCGCTGGAGCTTTTTCAGACGGCAAATATAATATTACCAATGATTTCGGCGGTTCTCTCTGGGAATATATAGGTAGAGTTAAGGCTATAAGCCTTATGAAATATGTTGATTCCATAAACATGACTCACGGCGGCGAGGGTACGAAAATGTATACGACCGCCGGTTCGGAATTCAAGAAGATCTGTATGCAGAACGGGCTGACACTTCTTGAAGCCTCCGTGCGCCATCTTGGTACGGACAAAAATTATTACGTCCTTAAGAATCTCTATGATGAGATGAAGGATCATATTGATTTTCATTTCCATACCAGGGTCGAAAAGATCGAGGATCTTGGTGGAAGATACAAAATATCTTATAAGGGCGGAAGCTCTGAGGGAGATACATGCATAGTATCGGTAGGCCGAAGCGGATCCAAGTGGATGGAGCAGGTATGCAGGGATCTCGATATAAAGACCAGCTCCAACAGAGTGGACATAGGAGTACGGACCGAGCTGCCGGCTGAGATTTTTTCTCATATCACTTCAAAGCTGTATGAAGGAAAGATCGTTTACAGAACGAAGAAGTTTGAAGACAAGGTCAGAACCTTCTGCATGAACCCGAACGGCATAGTAGTAAATGAGAATACTAACGGGATAATAACGGTAAACGGACATTCTTTCGAGGATGCAAAAAGGAAAACAGATAATACTAATTTCGCTCTTCTGGTATCCAAGCATTTCTCGGAGCCCTTCCATGACTCCAATGGTTACGGCGAGTCAATTGCCAGGCTTTCAAATATGCTTGGAGGCGGGGTGATACTGCAGCGCTTCGGAGATCTGGAGAGGGGCAGGAGAAGTACTGAAAAGAGAATTGCCGAGTGCACGGTCAGACCTACCCTTAATGCTACTCCGGGCGATTTATCTTTAGTTCTTCCAAAGAGGATCCTTGACGGTATAATTGAGATGATATATGCTCTCGACCGGATTGCCCCCGGTACCGCAAGTGATGACACTCTTCTCTATGGAGTGGAAGTAAAATTCTACAATATGCAGGTGGAACTCACGAATGAACTTGAGACCTGTCATAAGGGACTTTACATGATCGGAGACGGTTCAGGAGTGACACATTCCCTGTCTCATGCGTCCGCCGCCGGTGTTTATGTGGCGGACATTATAGCCGGGAAATAAGAAATCTTTTAATAATGGAGGTATGTATGCCGAAGTTTGATGAGATTGATTCTCTTACAGGTCTTCTTTCAATTCGGGCTTTCAGAGAGAAAGCTTCCGATCTGCAGCACAATCTGGATCTTGAAAACAGACAGATAGCCGTCGTCTTTTTGGATCTGGTGGATTTCAAAGGATTGAACGAGAGAAGAGGTTTTGAGGAAGGGGACAAGACTCTCATACGGTTTGCAGATCTTATGAAAGAGTCGTTTCATAACAGATTTATATCCAGATTCGGTTCGGATCATTTTGCTATCATCCTCTATGCAGATGAGGTTTCTTATTGTGTTTCCAAACTGAGACAGCTTATGGACGATGACAGTACTCTGAATATGATGCATTTCAGGAGCGGTGTCTGTGTCATTACAGATCCTTCTTTTGACTCGGTAATAGCCTGCGACCGTGCCAAGATCGCCGCTGACTCCATCAGGGGCGAAAATGACAAGGTGAGATATTATGATGACGAACTTGATCTCATCATACGACGTCAGAGATACATATCTGAAAACATAGACATTGCTATTCAAAATGAATATATACGCGTCTATTATCAGCCGGTCATCAGCTCCATTACAGGAAATCTCGTCGGAATGGAGGCGCTTGCCAGATGGGATGATCCTAATTACGGATTTCTCTCGCCCGGCGTGTTTATTCCTACTCTTGAAGAGAAGCATCTCATTCACAAACTCGATATGTGCGTGCTTGACAGGGTATGCAGGGATCTGAAGAACTGGGAGGATAATGGCATACCAACCGTTCCTGTTTCATTCAATCTCTCCAGGCTTGATTTTGAGCTATGCGACGCCATAGGAATAATTGAAAAGACAGTCAGAAAATATAGGATCCAGACAAGTCTTCTTCATATAGAAATTACAGAGAGTACACTTGGAACAAATGAGGACTACATATCCAATATCATAGACAGAGCTCACAGCGGCGGATTTGAAGTATGGATGGATGATTTCGGTTCCGGGTATTCTTCTCTGAATGTCTTGAAGGACTATGACTTCGATCTTATCAAGATCGATATGAAATTCCTCTCGGAATTCAATGACCGCTCAAAGGAAATAATAAGATCTGTCGTCAGCATGGCAAAGAGCCTTGGCGTTCATGTCCTGGCTGAAGGCGTGGAGACTGAGGAACACGTCAGATTTTTAAGAGAGATAGGCTGTGAGAAGCTGCAGGGATTTTATTACAGCAGACCTGTTCCGGTCAACGACGTGACCATGCTCGATTTCAAAAAGAAATGGGGCATTGAGCCTTCGGTGTTTACTAATTATTATAAAAAAATCGGGCTTATTCCAATTAATTCCATTAACAGAAATGATTTTCTGGATCCGGCAGCAAGGCAGAATGTCGGCAGGAAGAATATGGTGCCGGTTGCGATCATAGAATATTATGACAATAAATATCATACTATTTTCTCTAACTCTGTTTTTCAGGAAGAGATAGGTCAGTTTGGTATAGCTGACGAAAATGATTTTGCTGATTATCTGAGCAGCAAGGTTACACCCTTCAGCAAGAATTTTTACAGAAAAATAAGCGAGATTTCAGAGCTTGGATGCGAGAATGACACTTTCAGGATCGATTTCAGATCTAAAGGAAAGATAGGTCTCATCAATGTAAGAAAAATTGCTTCCGCCTCCGGGAGATATGCTTTTCTTCTGTATTTTGAGAACCTGTCCGGCAGCAGGGAGTACAGGAAGCTGAAGAATCTCGGTCATATAAGCACAAGCCTGCACTCAATATTTGATTTTATTTTTCTCATTGACTACGAGCATGGCTTTTATGAGAAGATGTATGAGAAGGATTCTTCAAATGTAATTTCGGACGGCAGACTTCCCCTTAAAGATGCGGCATATATATTCTCCGAGAGATATATTCACCCCGATGACAGGACTTCATTTATGAGGGATTTCGCCAAAGACCGCTTTATTAATGATATCTCAAATTCAAAAAACGGATATTCCTTGCATTATTACAGAGCTTTGAATAATGAGGGAGGTTTTTCCTGGGCTGAATTCTTAAGTTTCAGGACTGACCTTACTGTTAAATCTTATGCAGTATGCTTCAGATTCCTGGGTGAGCGGGAAGCTTATCTTATTGATAGATTTATGTGCAAGGCGGATGAAAATAATGATACGTTTACGGATCTCACCAAAGGAATCACCAAGTCCGAGCTGTGGGATACCTTTATGTCAGACAGGCGGTTCGGTATATTCTGGAAGGATGCCGACAGAAAGTTTCTTGGTGCCAATAGAGTTTTTCTGGATTATTATGGTCTTCTGTCACAGAATGACATTTTAGGGAAAAACGATGAGGATATGAGGTGGCATATAGATCCGGAGCCGTTTAAGAAGGACGAGGAAGCTGTTTTAAAATACGGACGCAGTACCAGAATGATTCTGGGGAAGTGCATTGCTAATGGGTCTAACAGGGATATAGCTGCTACAAAAAGACCTGTATACAGGGATGGAAGGATAATAGGTCTGTTGGGATATTTCGTTGATGTGACTGAGGATGAGGAGGAAAAGGCTCTTCTTTCCGAACAGAAATATCATGACAGGCTTACAGGTCTTCTTAACAGGAACGGTCTGAAACATGATATTATAGATTTAGTGGACGCATATAACGTGAATGGTATTGACTTCGCTCTTTTCTATGTAGATATACGCGATTTCAGGAAATTCAATGAAAATTACGGAACTGAAGTAGGAGACATGGTCTTGAGACTCTTTGCCCAGCGGCTGAAGGAAACGGTGGGAAGGGAGAGCCTGATCGGACGCTATGCCGGAGATCAGTTTATTATATGCGCTCAGATAAAATCTGAGGATGATATCAAATTCATCCATGACGGAATTGAAAAGTCAGCATCTAAAATAATAGATATAGATGGGATCCCCTGTACTATATATGTCTCGCAGGGGTATGCCCTGTATTCCGAGACAAATAATATTATGAAGATGACATCTGTTGCATTTGAGAAAGCTGTGAACGGATGAGCAGTATTAGACTTGACAGGTTTTTGTCTGATATGACGTCTTATTCCAGATCTGATATAAAGAAATATATCAGAAGCGGAGATGTGACTGTCAATGATTTTCCCGTATATGATCCGTCAGTTAAGATAAATACTGAGGCTGATGCAGTCAGCTTTAAAAACTGTGAGATAAAGTACAATAAGTATCTTTATTTTATGCTTAATAAGCCGAAGGGCGTCGTATCCGCCACACGAGATGATCTGCACAGGACTTGTCTGGATCTTCTGTCGGATGGAGACAGGAGAAAGGATCTTTTTCCGGCCGGAAGGCTTGATATTGATACCGAGGGGCTGCTTCTGATTACAAATGACGGGCCTCTTTCCCATAATCTTCTGTCGCCCTCACATCATGTGGACAAGACTTATCTGGCTTTGATACAGGGGTTTGTGGATGAGAATATGGCGTATGACTTTGCAACCGGTTTTAAGATAGATGATGAATTCACTACACTTCCGTCGAAACTCAGGATATTATCGCATGAGGATCAGTTTACAGAGGTGAGTGTTACTATCCATGAGGGGCGCTTTCATCAGATCAAGAGGATGTTCGGGGCTTTTGATATGAAGGTCCTGTCTCTTAAAAGAATTTCCATGGGAGCGCTTGAACTGGATCCTGACCTTAAGCCGGGAGAATACAGAAGACTGACAGCTGATGAAGTGACATCGCTTAAGGAGGTATGAAATGACGCAAGAAATAAGGGACACATTGTATTCAGATATAGACAGTCTGGTCAAGTATGCAGTCAAACGAGGTCTTATCGAGGATTGTGAGAGAATATACTCAATAAATCTTTTGATAGATTTATTTCATGAGAATGAATATAAGGAGCCTGAGACTGATGATGAGAGGGATCTTGAGACGGTTCTTGATTCTCTTGACGATATAGCTGTATCACTTGGTCTTATTGATGATAATAAGGTAAGCCGTGATCTTTTTGATACAAGGATCATGAACTGTGTGATGATGAGACCGGCTGAGGTGAGAAGACGGTTTATGGAGGAGTACAGGGTCTCTCCTGAGAAAGCCACGGACTTTTTCTATTCTCTTTCCAAAAATTCCAATTATATAAGGACCGCAAGAGTAGCAAAAGACATAAAATGGAAGACTCCAACAGAGTATGGAGATATCGATATTACAATAAATCTTTCAAAGCCGGAAAAAGATCCAAAAGTTATAGCAGCTGCTTTGAAACAGGGAAATTCGTCTTATCCCAGATGTCAGCTCTGCATTGAGAACGAGGGATATGCAGGAAGACTTGATCATCCGGCCAGACAGACTCTGAGGATCATTCCGGTAAGTTTAAGAGGAGAAGAGTACGGTTTTCAATACAGCCCTTACTCATATTTCAATGAGCACTGCATAGTACTGAATTCAAAGCATGTGCCCATGAAAGTTGATAAGGATACCTTTCTTAAATTATTTGATTTCGTAAGGCAGTTTCCATCTTATTTTCTCGGCTCGAACGCAGATCTTCCGATTGTCGGCGGTTCTATTCTCACTCATGATCATTTCCAGGGTGGAAGGTACGAATTTGCAATGGAAAGAGCCAAAGAAGAGAGGGGCTTTACCGTAAAGGGTTATGATGACGTAAAGGCATGCCTTCTTCACTGGCCCGTTTCTGTAATCAGGCTCCGCGGCGCCGAGATCGAGCGGGTAGCTGAGCTTGCTTATCATATCTTAAGCGTCTGGAGAGGATATACTGATGAGTCGGTCAATATTTTTGCCGAGACAGACGGCGAGCCTCATAATACCATTACCCCGATTGCGAGGAAGCGGGGGGATGAGTATGAGATGGATCTTGCTCTAAGGAACAACCTTACGACAAAGGATCGTCCGCTCGGTCTTTTCCATCCAAGAGCCGAATACCATCACATAAAAAAAGAAAATATAGGGCTTATTGAGGTCATGGGTCTTGCCGTACTGCCGTCGAGACTTCAGAGAGAGCTGGCATTGGTAGAATCCTATATGGTTAACAATGATATTGACGGAATCAGAAAAGACGAGTCAGTAAATTCTCATGCCGACTGGGCAGAGGATATCATGGGAAGATATGATATCACATCGGAGAATGTACGGGAGATAATAAGATATGAGACCGGTATGGTGTTCTGCCATGTCCTCGAAGATGCCGGAGTTTTCAAGAAAACTGACGAAGGAGAAGCAGCTTTTTTCAGGTTTATCGATTCCTTATAATGAGAAAGGTCTTTTCTGCGAAATTTTCCCGAAATTTATTATAAAACCATTGTAATTTTCTGTTAATATGTTATGATATAGGAAACTATAGAGGCGACAAAAGTTTCTTAAATGAGAAAGACTCATTTTGGTATCTTTTGCGGTTTATCGATTAAGACAGGAGAATTTTATGAGCGGATTTTTATCGGGTCGTGACGAGATGAACAGGGAGCGTATCCTTGAGGGAACCATCAAGGTTTTCCGGGATAAGGGATCTACTTTTACAATGAATGATCTTTCCAAGGAGCTTGGAATGTCGAAGAAGACTATCTATGTCGCTTTCAGGGATAAGGAAAGCCTTCTTTATAATCTTGTGGATTATTTCTTTGATTCAGTCAAGAAATGCGAGAGAGAGATCGTATGTGACGATTCACTTTCGATCAAGGAAAAATTCACGAATATGCTTGGCGTCCTTCCCGTTAAATACAAGGATGTGGATCTTACCGGCGTTGCATTTCTGAAAGACAAATATCCGAGAGTCGCAGAGCACATTGCAGAGCGTCTTGAAAGCGGATGGGAATCGACATTCACTGTATTGGATGAGGGTATCAAGGAAGGCATTTTCAGGGATGTGAATCACACGGTCTTCAAACTGACTTTTGAATCCGCTATCGAGAGATTTATCTCTACCGATGAACTTTACAGAGCTCATATCAAATACAGCGATGCTCTTGAGGAACTTGTGAATACTATGATCGGAGGCATTCTCGCATGAGAGAAAGAGTATGGCTGGACAGAGACTGGCTGTACCGCGATTCGTTCAGCGAATCGGATATAACGAATAAAATGACTGATGGTATGACCGTGGATCTGCCACATACTGTTTCAAACACTCCGTTTCATTATTTTGACGAGATATCTTATCAGAAGACATCCTGCTATCAGCATACGATAGACATGAAGCCCGAATGGGCCGGAATGAGAATAATACTTACATTTTTTGGCGCGGCTCACAGGGCAAGTGTCTATTTAAACGGCGATGAAATGACTGTACACTCATGCGGATATACAGCTTTCTCTATCGATCTTACCGGCAGGCTCAAGAAGGACGGATCTAATCTCATCACGGTAAAGCTTGATTCGAAAGAAAATCTGAATCAGCCTCCTTTCGGATATGTCATAGATTACATGACATACGGAGGACTTTATAGAGACGTATGCATTGATATCACCGACAAGAAAGCTATCGAAGACATCTATGCCATTGCCGAGCCTCTTGATGCTGATACCTGCGGCATGACGGCAGATGAGATAAAGAATTTAAAAGTCAATGGACATATCAAATCAGTCATTACTCTTACAAAGAGTGCATTCAAGCTTTTATGCAAAGGGAAAATAAGCATAAGACAGCGGCTGGGTTCGGATGTCATATTTGAAAGAAAGCTGGAGCCGGGCGACGTACTCTCGGATTTGGATCTTGGATCTTTTGTATATGGGAAAAGATTAGAGAGACGGATATCCATTGACGCTCCCGTGAATTCCATAAAACTCTGGGATATAGAATCACCTAACAGATACAGGCTCTTTACCGAGCTTCTTATTAATGACAAGGTTGTTGATAAATATACGCAGAGAATAGGGTTCCTTAAAAGAGAATTTAAATCTGACGGTTTCAGGCTGAATGGAAGAATTGTAAAGATACGCGGACTGAACAGACACCAGTCATATCCTTATATCGGCTATGCTGCTAATGAAAGCATTGACAGATTTGATGCAAAGATACTTAAGGATGAGCTTTCAGTGAATGCGGTAAGGACCAGTCACTATCCTGATTCTCAGGCTTTCTTTGATGAATGTGATAAAAGAGGGCTTTTAGTATTCACAGAGATGCCGGGCTGGCAGCATATCGGTGATGTAAACTGGAAAGATCAGGCTCTTTTGAATGAATACGAGATGATCACTCAATACAGAAATCATCCATCTATCATTCTCTGGGGCGTGCGTATCAACGAATCAAAGGATGATAATGAATTCTATGCCAGAACAAATGCCCTGTCACATATCCTTGATCCTTTCAGGCAGACAGGAGGTGTGAGAGCAGACAAGGCTGACGGTCATACGATCATTCAGGAAGATGTCATGACTTATAATGATTTTTCTTTTGACGGGACAGGCAGGGGATGCCTTCCCAAGAGAAAAGTCACGAATGACATGAAGAAGCCTTATCTTATCACTGAGTATAACGGTCATATGTTTCCATGCAGGATGTATGATGACGAGATAAAGAGAACGGAGCATGCCATGAGGCACGCGACTGTCCTTGATGCCGTTGCCGGAGAGAAGGACATTACAGGTTCTTTCGGCTGGTGTATGTTTGATTACAATACCCATAAGGATTTCGGATCAGGTGATCGGATCTGTTATCACGGCGTAATGGATATGTTCAGAAATCCAAAGCCTGCCGCATATGTATATGCTGCTGAAGGTTCGTCTTCTGATATCTTATATGTCACATCCACAATGGATATAGGAGAACATCCCAAATCCAGCCGGGGCAGGATCTACATTATATCAAATGCCGATTCGGTCAGAATGTATTCGGGAGATGACCTTCTGAAGGAATATCATCCGTTAGATTCGGGTTTTAAGAATCTGAAGCATGGACCGGTTCTGGTGGATGATTACATAGGCGACAGGCTCATTAAATACGAGAATATGGGAAGAAGGCAGTCGGATCTTTTAAAGACAGTCCTTAACGGCTGGACGATATATGAAGGGAATTTTAATGCTGCCATGCTTGGCGCCGCATTACAGCTCATGATCTTTTATCGGATGAAAGTGTCTGATATAGTAGGACTTTATCAGAAATATATCGGTAACTGGGGTCAGGCGGCAAGCATTTACAGATTTGAGGCAGTAAAAGACGGCAAGGTTGTAAAGACTGTAATAAAGGGTCCTGTTTCAGCTGTCAGAATTGACTACGACATATCATCAGATTCTCTTAAGGAGAAGCATACATGCGATGCGGCTTTGATAAGAATAAGGGCAGTCGATGAATATGGAAATGTCCTGCCATATTATAATGAACCTTTGAGAATCAGATTGTCCGGTCCCATAAGCCTGGCAGGACCGAAGACAGTATCTTTTCAGGGCGGGCAGACCGGAATAATCGTAAAGAGTCAGGGACGCTCAGGAAAAGCGGAAATAAGGATAGGAACCGGAGACGCAAAGCCGGTAAGAATAAGGCTTAATGTAGAGGCTGATTAAAAAGAGATACAAATGTCTCTTATATATTTTTTCTTTTTAAACAAAGGGGCTTTTTTGCCTTAACGGAAACTCAAAATCGAATTTGGGTTTCCTGATTATGAAAGGGGTAAATTTTATGGGTAGTAAGTCAGAATTTATTTTTGGAAATGAAATGCCGCCGGGAGTCCGCAAAAAGGCTCTAAGATCAAAGAAAAAATACATTGAAAAATTTGGCGACGACAGCAGCAATGATTATCCTCTTTTCATCAGGAAAAATAAAGTCCTCGGTGATATAATCGGAATAGAGGATATAAGGATAGGCAAAGGCAGGTCTGTTTTTGACAGAGAAAATGGAATAATAGTCGGAAACATAAGGATGGGATTCGGCCATTACAGGATCTCAATGGCTATGGCATCTGCCGCTCACTCCATGGGATATACGCCTTACTGGCTTGACCTTAATTCTTATCCGGAGACGACCGGCACCAAAGTCATTTCTTATCAGAACGATCTTTATTCAAAGGGATCCAGGCTTTCTAAAAACGCCTTATTCAATAAGCTTATATGGGAACCTCTGAATTACGAAGGCTTTAGGAAACTTTCATATAATGCCTGCGACCAGGAAAATTCAAGTCTTATGACTGCGGTGTTTCGTAACATTCCCAAAGACATTCCCTTCATCGGCACCCATGTATGGCCATCTCAGGCTGCACTTCATGCGGGAATGAGGTATGTTGTAAATGCGATTCCTGATAACTGGCCAATGGCTTTGCATCTTGCCGAGGGAGCTGTCCATACCGTACAGACAAAAAACGCCTACTGGGGTTATCGTACATTAAATGGTATGGACAAAGATCGTATATTAAATCCCATGCCGTCAGACTCACTGGTTTACACAGGTCATTATATAGATCATGAACTGGTATCGAATATTGAGAATGACTGCGCTATGAGAATGAGAAGGAGGGCTTCATCGGAGCCTGTCCGTTTTCTCCTCTCCATAGGCGGCGCGGGCGCCCAGGAGGATATTTTCCAAGCCATAATCAAGTATCTTCTGCCATTCATAAGGGATGAGAAAGCGGTCTTATATGTGAATGTGGGTGATTACAGGAATGTCTGGGATGATCTTGTATCAAAGATAGACGGATTAAAGGAATTATCCGAGGAACACTTCGATGATTTCTCCGAATCGGCTGAATTCGCGTCATACGCTTTGGATAACAAGGTGCGCGGCGTTCACAGCTTCTGTCACTCGGATATTTTTGAAGCCGTATATATTACGAATCTTCTCATGAGAAGCGCTGATGTCCTTGTCACAAAGCCTTCTGAACTGGCTTTTTATCCTGTGCCGAAACTTTTTATAAAGAGGGTCGGAAAACATGAGATGTGGGGAGCTATTCATTCTGCTGAGATGGGCGACGGCACTATAGAATGCAGAGATATTCCGCATATCCTTCAGATGATAAAGCTTCTCATGGAAGATAAGACTTTGATAAAGATGATGTGTGACGATATTATCAGCAATAATTCTACGGGTCTTTATGACGGAGCTTATAAGGTTATTAATACTGCCATGAAGCTTCGCGGCAATGTAACCGGGGAAAAGAAATAAAAGACAGCTATCGGCTGATTTTTATGAAAGGGGTAAAAATATGGAGATTACAGGAAAACAGAAGGCGGCATTTGGATTCGGGGCATTCGGTAAAGACGTGGTATATATGCTGATCGCGACTTACCTTTTGAATTATTATAATGTCGTCTTGAAAATGGACAGCGTATTCATCGGCATTGTCATGATGGGAGCGAGGGTTTTCGATGCTTTTAATGATCCTATCATGGGCATAATAGTAGCAAAGACCAGGAGCAGATGGGGCAGGTTTCGCCCGTGGATCCTGTCAGGAACAGTTTTGAATGCTTTTGTAATTTATGCGCTCTTTGCCGTTCCTGCCTCATGGAGCCCTTCCGGAGCTCCGATGAAGACATGGCTTGCCGTCTTCTATGTACTCTGGGGAGTGACTTATACATTTATGGATATACCTTTCTGGTCTATGATTCCTGCCGTGACCGTGCCGGGAAGAGATCGGGAAAATCTTACATCCATAGCGAGAACCTGTTCCGGAATCGGCGATGCCATACCTACCGTACTTACAAATACGGTAGTTCCCATCCTTTCAGGACTGATTGCCGGAAAGAGGATAGCAAGCGGAAATTATTCGGAATGGAGAAGCGGATACATAGCATGGGCAATTATTATAGCAGCAGTATTCGTGATATCCGAGATCATCATGACATTATCCGTATCCGAGAAGTCTGCTTATGAGACAGAGACCCAGGGAGTCGGAGATATGTTCAAGGCTCTCTTTAAGAATGATCAGGCCATGACTGTGGTTTTATCTATAATCTGCGTCTATACTTCCCTCAATATCTGCGGAAATCTGCTTCTTTATTTCTTCCAGTTCGATGTCAAAAATGCCGGCGCTTATTCAATCTTTACGGCAGCTGCATTTCTTGGTCAAGTCATAATGATGATGGTGATACCGCTTCTCCGTCGCAGATTTTCAAAGAATTCCCTCTATCTTTTCGGCTTTGTTCTTCAGATAGCCGGATTTGTCACGATTCTCATCATGGCATATATAGGGGTATATACAAGTTCCAGATGGCAGATTCTCTGCCTGCCGGGTATAATGGTATATGCAGGATATGGAATCTTAAATGTAATAATGACAATATTTTTGTCGGATTCCGTTGATTACGGAGAATACAAAAACGGATCGAGAGATGAGTCTGTGATATTTTCCATGCAGACATTTACTGTAAAGCTGGCGTCAGGAATAGCTGTTGCCCTTGCTGGTGTAATAATTAAATTCATTGGTTTGAATACGGGAGACGGCGCCGTACAGACTGCATCAACCATCAGTAATCTCAGATTATTCATGACCATTCCGTCAGTCATACTTCTTATTATCGGGCTGATATCATATAAGGCTCTTTATAAGCTTGATGACAAGAAAATGGATGAAATATCAAAAGCACTTGAGGAAAAACACCATAAAGGGTAATTTATGATAAAAGTAATTAAATCTGAAGAAAATGATGGAGATAAAACTCTCACGTTTTCCATAAATACCGAGCATACTTCCTATATCTTCAGGACGCTTCCCACGGGACAGCTGGAGCATCTCTATTATGGCAGAAGGATAAGTATTTCCGGCTCTTCTGATATAGCTCCCCATCATATTTCAACATTTGGAAATGCCGTCTCTTATGACAGGGATCACCCGGAGATCGCGCTTGAGGACATAATGCTTGAGACATCAGCAGCCGGCAAGGGAGACATCAGAGATCCACAGTTCATTATTGAGTCAGCTGACGGATCAAGGACTCTTGATTTTGTTTTCAAGTCTTTTGAAATCAGCAAATGGTCTTGTCCTGATTCTGAACTTCCTCATTCCTACGGAGATGATGCTGAAGTTTTAAAAGTGGATCTATTTGACAGAAATCATGGCATAAGCCTTTCTCTTTTTTATATTGTTTATTTTGAGTGCGATGTGATAAGCCGGTACTCTTTGATAGTAAACAACAGTGAAAATGACATATATCTTGACAGGGCTCTTTCCGCTGCGCTGGATTTCCCATCGTCAGGGTACAAAATCATATCTTTCCATGGCGGATGGGTCCATGAGATGGAGAAAACCGAGAATATCCTGACAGGCGGACGTTTTATTAATTCGAGCTCTGCCGGAGTATCTTCAAACAGATCAAATCCCTTTATCATGATGTCAGTTCCGGGAACTGACGAGGACAGGGGTGCTGTATATGGGTTTAATCTCATATATTCCGGCAATTTTTATGAATCATTTGATGTGAATCAGTTTGGAAAGACAAGGGTGCTCTCAGGGATAAATCCTTTGGGTTTTCGCTTTACTCTGTCGCCCGGCGAGAGCTTCGAGACGCCGGAGATGGTCTTTTCTTTTTCCGACAAAGGTTATAACGGTCTTTCCGTCTGCATGCATTATTTTGTAAAAAAGCATGTGATGAGGGGATACTGGCGTGATAAAAACAGACCTGTGATCTTGAACAGCTGGGAGACATTCTATTTTAATATCAATGAGAAAAAACTTTTGTCTCTGGCACGTGCCGGAAAAGAGATTGGTGCGGAGATACTCGTCATGGATGACGGCTGGTTTTCCGGCAGAACTGATGATAAAAAAGCTCTTGGCGACTGGACTTTTGACAAGAAAAAGCTGCCGGGAGGACTAAAACGACTGAGCGACAGGGTTCATGAAATCGGCATGAAGTTTGGCATCTGGATCGAACCTGAGATGATAAGTGTAGATTCAGATCTTTTCAGGGCTCATCCTGACTGGTCGATGGCAATCCCCGGCATGAACCATTCCGAAGGAAGAAATGAGAGATTTCTGGACCTTGCAAACCCCCAAGTCACGGATTACATGATCTCAAAGATCACGTCGCTTCTTGATTCCGCAAGGATAGAATATGTAAAGTGGGACATGAACAGGATAATGTCCGATGTCTATTCTCCCTATCTTAAACCTGACAGGCAGGGGGAGTGCGCCCACCGCTATATCCTCGGATTCTATAGAATGATAAGAGAACTGAAAAAAGCTTTTCCTGAGATCTTATGGGAAGGCTGCGCTTCCGGTGGCTGCAGGTTTGATCTCGGAGCTCTTTCTTATTTTGATCAGATCTGGGCGTCCGATAATACTGATCCAATGTCAAGAGTCGATATACAGACAGGTCTGAGTTACGGTTATCCCCAGATCTCTTATACGGCGCATATATCATCTTCGCCTTCTCATCAGGATCTTCGGGTCTCCTCACTCGATACCAGGATGAACATAGCATTCTTTTCGTCGCTTGGAATAGAGATGAACATAATGGATATGAATAAAAATGATAAGGAGAGACTGAAGGAGGGCATAGCCTTATATAAGAAGAAACGTCAGCTTTTCCAGTTCGGTCAGCTGTATAGAACAGATCCCGGCCTTGCAGAGGGAAGGGTATCAGGTAATAATCCGTTCACTGATCCAGGGCCTGACAATGTGATCACCTGGACAGTGGTATCGCATGACGGGAAAGAGGCAGCTACCGTAGTCGCAGAGAAAAGGGTCAGACCTGGAAATCCCCATCTTTATTTTTTCCCGAGAGGACTTGATGAAGAGAGACTTTATCATATAAAGAATGTACCGGGTTCTATTGATATTCACACTTTCGGCGATCTTATCAACGCTGCGGGTCTGCCGGTCCATGTAAGACAGGATTCTCTTCTTCATGAAACCATTTCTCGTTTTGTAAAGATCCCATACGAGAAGGAAGACCGGATTCTTTATGGAAATGCTTTAATGTATGCAGGTCTTGAGCTTACGGAAGGTTACTGCGGATGCGGTATTGAAAACTTAAGGATAATGACTGATAATGACAGCCGGCTTTATTTTATAGATGCAGAAAATGGAACGATTCCAAAGGAATCGTTCCCGGGAGTGGATCTTCGATCCACTCCAAGAGATGAGGCAAGACATGAATGACATAGAAAAATTCTGTGATTATATAAAAGAATCAAACGATATTGTGTTTTTCGGCGGGGCAGGAGTGTCAACAGAGAGCGGCATACCGGACTTCCGCAGCAAGAATGGTCTTTATAACACAAAAGATGTGGAATTTCAGGATTACCAGCCTGAATATCTCCTCAGCCACTCCTGTCTTATCAATGAACCTGAAGTCTATTTTGAGTTTCACAGGCAGAAAATGGACACAAGAAAAGTTATGCCGAATGACGCACACAGGTTTCTTGCGGCTATGGAGGAGACAGGAAAACTTAAGGCTATTGTCACTCAAAATATAGACGGTCTCCATCAGAAGGCCGGAAGCAAGGTCGTATACGAGATACACGGCAGCGCCTTAAGAAATTATTGTATGTCCTGCGGGAAAAAATATCCCTCTGATTATATCTTTGATTCTAAGGAAAAAATACCCCGCTGCAGCTGCGGAGGTATTATAAGACCTGACATCACTTTATATGAGGAATCGCTTCCTGAGGATGCAGTGACAGGAGCTGTCAATGCCATAGAAAAAGCAGATATGCTGATAATCGGAGGAACATCTCTCACTGTATATCCGGCAGCTTCATTCATTAATTATTTCCATGGAAAGTATACTGTGGTGATAAACAGAGACAAACTCAATGCATCGTTTAATTCTGATACGCTTGTAATCAGGGAAAACATAGGTGATGTGATGAGAAAGGCTGCAGAGATTCTCGGCATTGATATCGGAGGCAGGAGATGAAGAAGAGACGCGGTCTTACAGGCGGGACCGGTCTGATCGCTCTTTTAATAATTGCAGCCCTATTTCATCCTGGAAACGGTAAGCCTGATAAAGCAGACAATACCGGGACTTCTCAGATTTCATCTGTTGAGACAGAGAACAGGGATAATTCCGGAACTGAAAATAATACATCCATTACGGCAGATGCAAACAGCACTTCAGGGAATTCCGGAGATACCGATCAGAAAGGTATAGATCCAGGCGCTCAGACCTCCTTTCAGTTTGAGAGTCTTCCGGCCTTTTCAGGAAGTCCGGCGGTTACAATTAATAACGGCGATCCGTATTTTAACAGCGAGGATCTTTCCAAGGCTCGTACTTCATATGAGACTTATGGAAATCATGACAGCCTGAACCGCTGCACGTCCTGCATTGCTTCGGTAGGGAAAGACCTTATGCCGACAGGTCCCCGCGGCGAGATAGGTATGATAAAGCCGACAGGTTGGCATACCGTGAAATATAAAAATGTTGAGGGGCATTATTTATATAACCGCTGTCATCTTATCGGCTATCAGCTGACTGGAGAAAACGCGAATGAGTCTAACCTTATCACGGGAACAAGATATATGAATGTGGAGGGCATGGAGCCT
Source organism: uncultured Lachnospiraceae bacterium (assembly GCA_900316665.1). GTDB lineage: Bacteria > Bacillota > Clostridia > Lachnospirales > Lachnospiraceae > Lachnocurva. The sequence continues at coordinate 25,664 of ONDV01000017.1, read as the reverse complement.
TATGAAAGCCGCATTGCTTCATATGTAAAGTCCACAGGAAATCATGTTTTATACCGGGTGACGCCTATATTCACAGGCAACGACCTGCTTTCGCGCGGAGTGCTGATGGAGGCGGAATCAGTAGAGGACGGCGGTGGCGGAATCAAGTTTTGTGTCTTTTGCTATAATGCCCAGCCAGGCATAGAAATTAACTATGCGGACGGGTCAAGTTCAGGACCTGAATATAACTGACTGAAACTTCCCACATCAATAATGAAAATTTTCGTCGCAAGGGATTCATTATAGCTTGCTTACAGATGCACAGATGGTGGCGAACATTGTTAATTCAAGCATTTCTGCGCGCTTTTGTCAGAGAGCCGCTAATAAGCGCGTGCGAGCAAACAGAAAAACACAACTTGTGAGCCACCACTGTGACATCTGTAAGCAAAAAGCAAATGAATCCTTGCGACGAAAACGATCCATATATCAAATTGCATTTTTGATATTGTTCCGGTTGTCTCCGTGGAATTTTCCGTAGTGGAAATGCTGAGTCTTATAAAGGCTGTAATAGCTTGAGAAGACATATGACAGCGCTATGGACAGCATGAAATAAGGCATGGCTTCAAATCCGAAAAGCTCAAAAGCAAACATCAATGCCGTAATCGGGCAGTTGGTGACTCCGCAGAAAACCGAAACCATTCCGACTGCGGCAGCAAGTCCCGGATCCATGCCGGTAAACTGTCCGATAAGACACCCTGATGTAGCCCCTATAACAAATGACGGAACTATTTCTCCGCCCTTATATCCGGCTGCAATGGAGAGGGCTGTAAAGACTATTTTCATAAGAAAGTCATACCAGCTTGCGTTTCTCCTTATCGCAAGTTCAAGCATATCAAGCCCGGCGCCGTTATAAGCTCCGTGACTGGTCGGAGTCAGATCAAAAAGAAATGTCAGACCGAGAAGGATCGAGCCAAGTATGATCGCTCTCAGGTACTTATTCTTTATAAACATGCTGCTGTATTTTTCGGCTTTGCTTATTGCAATAATAAACAGTATGCTTATAAATCCTGAAAGTATGCCGACTACGCTTATTTGAATGGCGGGAATTATTCCGAATGATTTTATTAAGCCGAGAGAAAATTTCGCAGCCGGTATATCAAGCCATATAGCTATACCTCGTGCAGTGAGGGCAGAGATCACGCATGGCAGGATAGCGGGATAATTCATCACGCCTACGCTTGTGATTTCCATGGCAAGTACTGCTGCCGCGAGAGGTGTACCGAGAAGAGCTGAAAAAGCCGCGCTCATTCCGGAAAGTATCATAATATGCCTGTCATTTTTATTGAGCCGGAGAATCTTTGAGAAAAAATCTCCGACTGATCCTCCCAGCTGCAGAGCCGCGCCTTCGCGTCCCACAGAGGCTCCGCAGAAATGCGAAAAGATCGTCGAGGCAAAGATAAGCGGCACCATACGGAGGGGAATGTGCTTGTCTTCCCGGACTCCGGATATGACGAGATTGGTTCCGCCGGGGTTGTCCGCATCCATGAGATGATAGAAGAGAAGCACGACAACAGCTCCGACAGGGAGAAGGTACATTATCTCAGGATGAGCTTTTCTCATATCGGTTGCCCAGTCAATTCCTATATAGAAAAAAGATCCTATGAAACCAAGGGCAGCTCCCGTCAGCACTGCGGTCAGGATCCACATGAATGAGGTAATGACACGGTAGCCTGTTTTTTTCAAATGGTTGATTTTTTCTCTGATCATTGTTTCTCCATTTATTAATTCGTGATTATATGTTGAATTCATTTTAGTCTGCATTGTTTAAAATTATTTAAGCAGAAATGCTTGATATTGCATTATCAACGGATAAGACAAAAGCACTCCAATTACAGTTATACATTAAAATTTGAATAAACTCAAAAAAATAATTATTGAAGTCCAAAAGGCTGCCTTGATGTGATAAAGTAGAAGCATTCAGGAGGGAAAAAGATGAATTCAGTAGAAAATACACTTAAGACAGCTTTCCAATATGTTTCTGACAGACTCGGTGACTGGAAAGTGGATCTGGCTCTTGTGCTTGGATCAGGACTCGGTGATTACGGTCAGGTAATCGATGTCAGACAGGAGATAAGCTACAGGGATATTCCGGGATTTCCGGTTTCAACGGCACCCGGTCACAAGGGAAGCTTTCTTTTCGGAACTCTTCCGGGATCAGATCTGAATCTGGCTGTAATGCAGGGACGGGTTCATTATTATGAAGGATATGATGTGACCGATGTGGTCATGCCGGAGAGAATACTCGGGCTTCTTGGCGCAAAATATCTCTTTCTGACCAATGCCGCCGGAGGAATAAATCCTGATTTTAGTGCAGGCGATCTTATGCTTATCACTGATCAGATATCATTTTTCGTACCTTCACCTCTTCGGGGAGAAAATATTTCATTTCTCGGGTCAAGATTTCCGGATATGTCGGAGATATATGACAGGGATCTTCGCGTACTTGCGAAAGATACAGCATCAAATCTTGGAATCGACTTGAAGGAAGGTGTATATGTCCAGACAAAAGGTCCGAATTATGAATCGCCGGCTGAGATCAGGATGCTTCATACCATGGGAGCTGATGCGGTAGGTATGTCCACGGCGATAGAGGCTGTTGCCGCAAATCACATGAATATGAAAATAATCGGTATTTCGTGCATTTCAAATCTTGCGGCAGGGATTTCGCCGACTCCTCTTACCGAGGAGGAAGTACTTCTTGCAGGAGAAAAAGTAAAAGAAAAATTTACTGCTCTCGTTTCAGCCATAATAAAAAATATCAGCAGCTTAGAAAGAGAATAATTATGAATATCAGATTTATCAATGCAAAAATACTTCTGCCCGGAGAGGGACACTCGTTTCGGGTGATAGAGGGAGAACTTAGAACCGAGGACACGAGGATTTCTTATGTGGGAGAGGAAGTGTCTTGTCTTCATTCCGAAGACTGGAAAGCCGACCGTACCATAGACTGCAGGGGAAATCTTCTTATGCCCGGCTTTAAAAATGCCCATACTCATACTGCCATGACCTTTCTTCGGAGTCTTGCCGATGACCTTCCTCTTCAGAGCTGGCTGAATGAGCAGGTATTTCCGAGAGAGGCGCTTTTGAAGCCGGATGACATTTACTGGCTTGATATCCTGGGCATAATGGAATATCTGACCTCGGGAATCACTTCAAATTTTGATATGTATTTCTTCCCGCCTGATAATGCCAGGGCTTCCATTGATACAGGATTCAGGACCGTGCAGACCTCCGGTTTTAATAATTTCGGATCATCAATAGAAGAGGTCGAGAAAAATTATAACATTGTAAACGAAATGGGCGAAGACAATGGTCTGGTATCTTTCATTATGGGATTCCACGCCGAATATACTACATCCATGGAGCGGATGAAGGGAATCGCCTCTCTGGCACATAAATATAAGAGCCCTGTTTTCCTTCATAATTCTGAGACGAAAGCTGAAGTGGACGGCTGCATTGAACGTTACGGGATGACTCCGACCGCCCTTATGGAATCTCTCGGCATGTATGAATACGGTGGCGGTTCTTATCATGCAGTCTGGCTTTCCGATGATGATTTTGAGATCATGAAGAAGCATCATATTTATGCCATTACAAACCCGGCATCCAATCTGAAGCTGGCGTCAGGGATCGCTCCGGTAAACAGATTTCTGAAAGAAGGAATTCCTCTTGCCATAGGTACGGACGGACCGGCATCGAATAATGCTCTTGATTTCTTCAGAGAGATGTATCTTACTACTGCACTTGCAAAAGTAAGAGAAAATGACGCATCGGTAGTTCCGGCAGATGAGGTGCTGTATTCAGCTGTAACTGAAGGCGCCCGCTGCATGAACCTTCCTGACTGTGACTGCCTGGCACCCGGGAAGCTTGCTGACATAATAATGATTGATCTTTCCCAGCCCAATATGCAGCCGGAAAATAACATTGTAAAGAATATTGTATATGCAGGCTCCAAGCAGAATGTCAAAATGACAATGGTAAACGGCAGGATCCTCTATGAGGACGGTGAATTCAACATTGGATTTGAGCCGGAGACTGTATATGAAAAAGCCAATTCCATAATTAACCGCATGAGATAAACAGGTGATTTGTATGATAAAGGTTACATATCTGGATCATTGCGGTTTTGAGATCGAGCTTGACAGGCATGTTCTGATTTTTGATTTTATACCAAAGGGATCTCCTGGGGCAGGCTTCATATCGCATGCCGTGCTTTCTCCTTTTGACAGAGGAAAGAATGTGGTATTCTTTTCGAGCTGCCGGAATCCTGACCATTTTTCTCCGGAGATATTTAAGTATATCCACACCCTTCCTCATGTGAGATATGTTTTTTCATCAGATATAAGGGTAGGCGATGAAATAAAAGACCGCTTTAAACTTTCAGAAAATGATATGAGAAAAATAAAGAAGATGCATCCGAGGACTGATCTGGAACTTGGAGAGATAAAGATAAAATCTCTTCGTTCGACCGGAAGCGGGGTATCTTATGTGGTTGACTGTGAAGGACTCAGGCTCTATCACGCCGGCAATATGAATATCTGGAATCTCGGAGATACGGAAGATCTTATGTACCAGACCGAGAAGTCTTCATACAGACGGGAACTTAAAATTATAAAGGGAACCCATGTGGATCTGGCTTTTGTGGTGCTTGACGGAAGGCTTGGCAGGACAAGTTTTGACGGAATAAAATATTATCTCATGAATATTACGACCGATCTTATTTTCCCAATGCATCTTTTCGGAAAATACGATCTGGTCAGAGAATTAAAGCGTGATCCTGAGATCGTAAATCTTCGCGACAGAATAATAGATATCGACAGGCCGGATATAGTATTTGACATTCCGGACGAGAGATGAAACACTATCTGCTGCCGGTGCGGTTTACCAGAGTGATCCCGACGGATATTATTATTAATGCTGCAATATAATTAAGTCCGAGTCCTTCGGTCTCGCCGAGAAATGCGGCGGACATCAGCACTCCGAATATTGGATTCATAAAGCCGTATATTGATACGCGAGAGACATCGTTATATTTTAACAGCACTGACCAGATAGAAAATGCTGCGGCGGATATGAAGGCCAGATATACCCAGAGGACAGCTGCCGGGACGGATACATTTTGTATTCGGGCTCCGGCAGTTTTTGATGCTGCAATTAAAATCAGAGAGCCTGTAATAAACTGGTATCCTGATAGAAGTACGGGATCATCATCTTTTGAAAATATCTTTGTAAAGGAACTGGAGAAGGCGTATGACATGGATGACAAAAGAATCATGCCTTCCCCTGAGAATGTCATGTTGAAATGAAGAGACAGTCCGCTCATGTTCACAAGTATTACACCAGAGAATCCAAGCAGGCATCCGAATATCTTCTTCCATGTCATTTTCTCCATTCGAAATAAAAGAGTCGATGAAAGGATCGCAAAGAAATATGAAGTGGAATCGACGATGGAAGTGTTGACTCCTGATGTGTGTGCAATTCCGATATAATAAAAAGTGTACTGTCCCACGGTCTGAAAGAGCGACAGTATGAGTATTTTCACAGCCTGTCTTTTATCGGGTATCAGTAATTTTCTTCTGATGATGCAATCTACTGCTATTATCATGATCCCTGCCATAAAGAACCTGATACCGGCAAAGAGAAGCTGGTTTGCCGTATCATCAGGTCCGATGGAAAGGAGCCTCATTCCTGTCTTTACTCCGGGAAATGCCGAACCCCAAAGGGCGCATGAGATCATTGTCCCTAAGAATACGGTGATACCGCGCTGCATGAAAGGCGACTTGTCTTTTCCTGTTATTTTTTTATTCATCATATATCCGTTTCTTTTAATGATCATAAAGGTTATACTAATGGACACTTTTTTGTGCAAACGAAAACTAGTATACCACGTTTAAATAATAAAAACTTCCAATTTTTAGTATGCCTTTGACACTTCTTCGCTATTATTCTATAATTTCATAGACGGCAGGAGTTGCCGCGAGATAGGAAAGGAGCGCCTATGATCGCATTTCTTGGAAGTTTTCTTCAATACATTATTATTATGCTGATACTTATTGCAGTAGCAGTTCTCGGCGTATTCATGGGAATACGATGGACTAAAAGAGACGAGAAGAAAAAAGCTTCTGACAGCACATCAGCTGACTCAAGAGATGTGACAGACTGATCCGGCGCCTGATTTTATACGGAAAGTGATGGAAACTAAAGTGAAGTACGGAGTAAATGAATTAAGGGAGATGTATCTTGACTTTTTCTCTGAGAAAAAGGGACATCTCAGGATGAAGAGTTTTTCCCTGGTGCCGCATAACGACAACAGTCTTCTTCTTATTAATGCGGGAATGGCGCCTCTGAAGCCATACTTTACAGGTCAGGAGATACCTCCCAGAAGACGGGTCACTACTTGTCAGAAGTGTGTGCGTACCGGAGATATAGAGAATGTCGGAAAGACAGAGAGACATCTTACTTTTTTCGAAATGCTCGGAAACTTCTCTTTCGGTGATTATTTTAAAAAAGAAGCTATTCACTGGAGCTGGGAATTCCTTACGGAAGTACTGGAGCTGGATCCCGAAAGACTCTATCCTACTATTTATATTGATGACGACGAGGCTTTTAATATCTGGCATGACGAGATAGGCATACCTGCCGCCAAGATCATGAGGATCGGCCGCGCAGCTGACGGATCATGCGATAATTTCTGGGAGCACGGGGCAGGTCCCTGCGGTCCCTGTACTGAGATTTATTACGACAGAGGCGAGAAGTACGGGACAGGTCCTGACGACGTAATGGGCGGTGAGGGTGACCGCTTCATGGAGATCTGGAACAACGTCTTTACCCAGTTTGAGGGTGACGGTCACGGCGGTTATACAGAACTCAAGCAGAAAAACATTGATACGGGAATGGGACTTGAGAGACTCGCGGTCGTCATGCAGGATGTTGAGTCAGTCTTTGATATAGATACAATGGTCGCCATTCGAAACAAGGTCTGCGAGATGTCCGGAAAGCAGTACAAGACAGCCGGCAAGGGTGATGATGATGTCTCAATAAGACTTATTACAGACCATATCAGATCTGCGACATTTATGATCTCCGATGGTATTCTTCCGTCTAACGAAGGCAGGGGATATGTTCTCAGGAGATTAATAAGAAGGGCTGCCCGCCATGGCAGGATGCTTGGAATTGGAAGCGGTTTCCTGTCAAAACTTTCCGAGACGGTTATAGAATGCTCTAAATCAGGTTACCCGGAACTCTCCGAGAAGAAATCATTTATTCAAAAGGTGCTTCTTCAGGAAGAGGAAAAATTCGAAAAGACCATTGATCAGGGACTTTCCATGCTCTCTCAATATGAGGACGATCTGAAAGCAAAGGGAGAGACGGTCCTTCCGGGTGAAGACGCATTCAGGCTCTATGATACTTATGGCTTCCCGGTGGATCTGACTGCCGAGATTCTTGGCGAGAAGGGTATGACTCTTGATCGTGCAGGATTTGACAAATGCATGGACATTCAGCGAGAGACTGCCAGAGAGTCAAGAAAAGAGACCAATTACATGGGAACGGACGCGACTGTCTATGAGAAGATCGATCCGTCCGTCACTTCCGAATTTACGGGTTATGATTCATTAAAGTGCGATTCAAAAGTCACTGTCCTTACGACGGAAGATGAGATAACGGATGCTCTGACCGAGGGACAGAGAGGCACCATTATTACCGAGAAGACTCCATTTTACGCTACAATGGGCGGACAGAATGGAGATAAAGGTGTCATTGTATCAGATGACGGAGAATTTCTTGTCGAAGACACCATCCATCTGCTTGGAGGCAAGATCGGACATGTCGGAGTCATGACAAAGGGCGCGATCACATCAGGTTCCAATGTGAATCTTTCGGTCGATAAGAACAGAAGAGATTTGATTTCCAGAAATCATTCTGCAACTCATCTTCTGCAGGCAGCTCTTCGGACTGTACTCGGCGACCATGTCGAACAGGCGGGATCTGATAATAACGAAGACAGACTCAGATTCGACTTCACTCATTTTCAGGCTATGACAAGTGATGAAATAATAAAGGTCGAGGAACTTGTAAATAAATATATAAAGGCTTCGTATCCGGTCAGGACCGATGTCATGAGTCTTGAAGAAGCCAAGAAGACAGGAGCAATGGCTCTTTTCGGTGAGAAATACGGTGAGAAGGTCAGAGTCGTAAGGATGGGTGATGTATCGACAGAACTTTGTGGCGGTACTCATGTCAAAAATACCAGCGAAATAGGTGCCTTCCGTATTCTGTCTGAATCAGGCGTATCGAGCGGAGTCAGAAGAATAGAGGCTGTCACATCAGACGGACTCATCAAATTCTATGAGGAACGTGACAAGATGCTTAAATCAGCAGCATCACTCGCTAAGGTCGCTCCGGAGGATCTTTATGACAGGATCCAGAAGATGCTTTCGGAAATAAAGACTCTGAAATCCGAGAATGAGTCTCTTAAGGCAAAGGCGGCAGGAGATGCTGCAAAAGATGTAGTGAAAAATGCGGTTGACGTGAATGGCACAAAGTTCCTTGCCACATCCGTAAAAGGAATTTCCGGCGGCGATTTAAGAGAATTCGGTGATAATGTAAGATCCGCTCTTGGAGCTGATTCACTTGTAGTGATCGCATCCGATAACGGCGGAAAGGTATCTCTCATAGCTATGGCGGGACCCGAAGCAGTCAAAAAGGGTGCTGATGCCGGAATGATAATAAAGACCATAGCGCCTCTAGTAGGCGGCGGTGGCGGCGGACGAAAGGACATGGCTCAGGCAGGCGGCAAGAAAGCTGATGGAATTGACGAGGCGCTTACTCTTGCGAAAAAGACCGCAGCGGAGATGATTAAATAATGTCAGAAAAAGGTGATATCAGAGCCTTGTCTTTCAAGGCGGTAAACGAGATCATAAAGAAAGCCCGCCTTATGCCCGGCATGCTTTTTGTAGTCGGATGTTCCACAAGCGAAGTAACCGGACATGCCATAGGTACTGACACAAATATGGATGTGGCTGAAGAGATATATAAGGGAATTTGCGATGCGCTTATTCCAAATGAAATTTATCTCGCAGCCCAGTGTTGCGAGCATCTGAACAGGGCGCTCGTTGTTGAAAGAAATGTGATGAGGGAATACCGGCTCGAACAGGTAAATGCCATTCCCAGACCCAATCATGCCGGAGGCGCTTTTGCTACAGCAGCTTATCAAAATATGTCTGATCCGGTTCTTGTGGAGAGTCTTAACGCTTCCGCGGATGCCGGAATAGATATAGGGCAGACCCTTATAGGAATGCATATACATCCTGTGGTCGTGCCTGTTCGGATATCATTCGATAAGATCGGCAATGCCGTTATTACATGTGCCCGACGCCGTCCAAAATATGTTGGCGGCGAAAGAGCTGTTTATGATAAGGAATTGATGTGATAAAAGTTTTTGATCCGGGTCTTGCCCGGGAAAGGGGGCTAATATGGACATACAGAATCGGATGGTTAAATTTCAGGCGCAGGCAGATCCCGCGGTAACAATAAATGCCTGTCTGGGTCATTTTGCCACAGGAAATTCTCATACCAACTTCTATATAGACGTATCGAGAGTCAAGATGCGTCTTAACGAAGCGAGAGAAGCGGCAAAGACCATGTGCGGACTGATCCAGTCCGGGGTCGATGTGGTTGACACGATCGTATGCCTCGACGGCACAGAGGTTCTTGGAGCCTGCCTTGCCGACAAGATGGAGAAGAGCAATATCCGTACTGTGAATAAGCATGAGACCATGTATATAGTAAGTCCGGAAGAAAATTCCATGCATCAGTATATATTCCGGGATAATAACAGGATGGCGATCGAGGGCAAGAACGTGCTTATCCTTGTAGATACCACATCCACCGGCAGTACTGTGAAAAGAGTAATAGAGTGTGTCAGATATTATGGCGGCAACATCGCAGGGATTTCCGCCATATTCAGCGTGATGGATAAAATCGACGGAGTGAAGGTTTTTTCTCTTTTTACTGCTGATGATATTCCAGGTTACAAATCTTTTCCCAGCCATGACTGTCCCATGTGCGCATCCCATCAGAAGATCGATGCTATGGTAAATGGATACGGATACTCATCGCTGAGATAGTTTTATTTTATTACACCTTCCGCGGAAGGTGTTTTTTTATGCCTTGACACATACCTGGGTGGGGTATATTATATACCCGTGAGGGGTATAGATAAAACAAGAAAGGAGTTCAAATGGAAGATAAAAAGTGCTGTGGAAGCAGGAAGACTGTAAGAACTGAAGAAGACAAGAAAGCTCTTATTACAAGGCTGAAAAAGATCGAAGGCCAGATACGCGGAATGGAGAGAATGGTAGAGGAGGACGCTTACTGTCCCGATATCCTCATGCAGTCAAGCGCAGCTACTAATGCTCTTAAAAGTTTCAGTAAGGTCCTGTTGGGATGCCACATTAAAGGATGCGTCTATGACGATATCAGAAAAGGCGATGAAGCTGCTGTGGATGAATTTTTACAGGTCCTCATGAAGCTTATGAACTGATGGAAAGGATGTTTTTTATTAATGGAAAGATTTGATGTAACAGGTATGTCATGCGCATCCTGTCAGGCGCATGTCGAAAAGGCAGTCAGTGCTGTCGAGGGCGTATCATCAGTTGCTGTATCTCTTATTTCAAATACGATGAATGTGGAAGGGAATTTTAAGAACGATGATATAATAAAAGCCGTTCAGCGCGCAGGATATAACGCGTCTCTTTGTAATGCCGGGGATGAGAATGAAAAGAGCGGGGCGAAAGAGACATATGACTTTACCGACAAGACTACTCCGGTACTTTTAAAGAGACTTCTCTTATCGCTCGTATTTCTTCTCGCGCTCATGTATATAACCATGGGTCATAATATGCTCCATTTTCCTCTGCCTGGTTTTCTTCATGAAAATTTCATAGGGCTTGCGCTTGTGGAAATGCTTCTTGCACTTATAGTAATGATTATCAATAAGAAGTTTTTTGTGTCGGGATTCAAATCTCTTTTCCACGGTGCTCCAAATATGGATTCTTTGGTCGCGATGGGATCAACGGTATCATTCGGATGGTCTCTTTACATTCTTTTTCTTATGACTGTAATTGTGAGGGATGGGAACAGTTATTCCGCTCTTTCCTCAATTTATCATGATAAACTTTATTTCGAATCGGCAGCCATGATACCGGCATTAATAACAGTTGGTAAGACACTGGAATCTTATACCAAAGGTCATACTGCGGATTCTTTGAAGAGTCTTCTTATGGCGTCGCCAAAAGAGGCAGTGGTTTTAAGAGACGGGAAAGAATTAACGGTAAGCGCTGATGATCTGGTTACCGGAGATACCATAATTATTAAGCCAGGCGCAACTGTTCCGGCTGATGGATCTGTGATATCAGGCGAATCATCCGTAGACGAATCTCTTCTTACAGGCGAGTCTGTTCCTGTATTTAAAGGAAAGGGAGATAGGGTCAGCGCCGCTACGATAAACGGAACCGGGCTATTAAAAGTGAGAGCAGAGCGTGTAGGTGATGATACATCATATTCTGAAATAATAAAGCTTGTTCGAAACGCTTCGGAATCCAAGGCGCCTGTTGCGAGAATCGCAGATCGGGTATCGCTTGTCTTTGTTCCTGCTGTCATGCTTACGGCACTTATTGTATTTCTTGGATGGTTCATATCCGGCTCTCCTGTCTCGAAGGCACTCGAACACGCGATAACCGTACTCGTCATATCATGTCCTTGCGCACTTGGACTGGCAACTCCTCTTGCTATAATGGCAGGCACCGGAGCCGGAGCCAGGTCAGGTATCCTGTTCAAGAACGCCGAGGCCCTCGAAAAAGCCGGAAAGATAAAGAATGTAGCGCTAGATAAGACAGGTACCATCACTAAGGGAACAATGTCCGTGACAGGAGTATTCCCCTTCGAAATGGATGAAAGTGAATTTCTCGATATGGCAAGGACGATCGAACGTATGTCAGTCCATCCGCTTTCTGACTCGATAGTAAAGTATGCTGACAGTAAGCTTGGCAATGTCTGCCCCGTAGATACATCAAATTTCAGATCTATACCTGGCAAGGGTCTGGAGCTTAATTACATGGGATCTTTGATAAGGTCAGGATCAGGCAGATTTATTTCTGAAGAGACAAAAATTCCGGAAAGCGTCCTTTCAAAAGCATCCAAAATGGAAAAATCCGGAAATGCTTTTGTCTATTTCTCAAAGGACAAAAAATTTGCCGGAGCGATCGCTCTTTCGGATACGATCAGGGACGATTCAAAAGAAGCAATAAAGCTTATGAAAAAATCAGGGATCCGTACTGTAATGATAACAGGCGATAATCCGCGCACCGCATCAGCTGTCGCAGCATATGCCGGAGTCGATGACGTAATATCCGGCGTATTGCCTGACGGAAAGGAAGAGTCAGTAAGAGATCTGATGAAAAGCGGGATCACCGCCATGGTCGGCGACGGCATCAATGATGCGCCTGCTCTTAAGAGTTCTGACGTTGGAATAGCCATAGGAGCCGGAACCGATGTGGCTATAGATTCTGCTGACGTGGTTCTTATGAATTCAAGTCTCATTGACGCATACGGCGCCATATTTATTGGTAAAAAGACACTTAAGAATATATACGAGAATCTTTTCTGGGCATTTTTCTATAATGCGGCGCTGATTCCGATAGCGGCCGGTCTCTGGCCGAATATTTCCATTTCACCTATGTTTGGCGCAGCCGCTATGTCGATATCCAGCGTGACTGTGTGTCTGAATGCCCTGAGACTTAACCGGGTGAAATTCAAAGGATCATCCGAAATGAGATCTGACACAGAGGAAGATAATGAAAGTAAGAAGGACGGTGAAAATTTATCAGAAAGATATACAGGAGACAGTTCAGAGAAATCCGGCAGAAATAATAAATCAGATTCAGAGAAAGAGAAAAAACAAATGACAAGAATAACTGTAAAAGTAAATGGTATGATGTGCAATATGTGCGAAAAACATGTGAGGGATGCTCTTATGAAGCTTGATAAGGTAGAGGATGCGGCTTGCGATCATGAAAAGGGAATGGCTGTCCTTACTTTATCCGGAGATGTATCGTCAGATGATATAAGAGCTGCTGTAGAGGGTGCAGGATATGAGTTTGGGGGAAAGATCCAAGCTGTCAAATAAAAATACTTGACAGCATGAATTCTGTCAGTTAATATATCTCAGTGATGATTGATATGGAAGATAAGATTCGTATGGGAGATCTTCTGGGATTTTACGGAAGTCTTCTTACAGAACATCAGAGACAGATATATACATATTATGCCGCGGACGACCTGTCGCTTTCTGAGATTGCAGAGAATGCAGGTATATCGAGGCAGGCAGTGCATGATCTTATAAGGCGCTGTACCAGAGAAATGGAAGAATATGAGACCTGTCTCCATCTTATCAGCCGTTTTCGAATCGCGAGAGAACAGATCATGGCAATACGTGCGGAAGCTCTGGTCCTTCCCGAAAAATATGGCAGTAAGATTATTGATCTTACGGATTCTCTTATGGAGGAATTGTAATTGGCATTTGATTCGCTTTCTGACAAACTTCAGAATGTATTTAAAAATCTTGGCAGAAAGGGTCGTCTGACCGAGGATGATGTGGATGTCGCCCTCAAGGAAGTCAAGATGGCTCTGCTCGAAGCTGATGTCAATTTCAAGGTCGTAAAGGATTTTGTAAAAAAAGTCAGAGAGAGAGCTATAGGATCTGATGTTCTTAATGGTCTTAATCCCGCCCAGACAGTAATAAAGATAGTCAATGAAGAGCTGACTGAAATGATGGGCGGAGACGGAGCGTCTCTGACTCTTAAAAGCGCCCGGGAAGTCACTGTCATTATGATGGTTGGTCTCCAGGGTGCCGGCAAGACTACTACAGCCGCAAAGCTTGCGTCCATTCTAAAAAAAGAAGGCAGAAATCCGCTTCTTGCCGCCCTCGACATATACCGTCCGGCAGCAAGGGAACAGCTCAAGATCAATGGCGACAAGGTCGGAGTGCCTGTCTATTCGATGGAGGACGGACACAGCGCTCCAGAAATAGCGAAAAACGCTTACGATCATGCCGTAAGTCATGGATATCATGCGGTAATTCTTGATACAGCCGGCAGACTGCATGTGGATACGGATATGATGAGAGAGCTTTCTCTTATCAAGGAGACCATCGAGGTAGATGATACTATACTGGTGGTAGATTCCATGACAGGACAGGATGCCGTTAATGTTGCAAAATCATTTGACGAAGCAGTCAGTATCGACGGTGTGATTTTAACAAAGCTTGACGGCGACACAAGAGGCGGCGCAGCGCTTTCCATCAGGGCTGTTACCGGAAAACCCATACTTTATGCAGGCATGGGAGAAAAGCTGACGGATCTTGAACCCTTCCATCCCGACAGGATGGCAGGCAGGATCCTTGGAATGGGCGATGTAATGTCGCTTATCGAGAAGGCTGAACAGAATATTGATAAGGAAGAAGCTCTGAATCTCGGAAAGAAGATCAAAAAAAAGGGCTTTGACTATAATGATTACCTTGCTTCAATGGAGCAGATGAAGAAGATGGGCGGGTTCTCATCGGTCCTGGGTCTGATGCCTGGAATTTCCAAATCACAAAGAGATGAGATAACAGGTCTTGTAGATGATGACAAGCTGAAGAGAATTTCATCTATTATTTATTCAATGACAGCATATGAAAGATCTCATCCGAAGGTTATCAATCCTTCGAGGAAGATGAGGATAGCAAAAGGCGCAGGCGTAGATATTTCCGAAGTCAACAGGCTTGTTAAACAGTTCAATGAAGCCGGAAAGATGATGAAGAAGATGCCTGGTCTTATGAAAAGAGGAAGAAAGGGCGGCTTCGGTCTGCCTTTCTGATATATATTTTTAATATTTTTTTGGAGGTAAAAAAATGGCAGTTAAGATTCGTCTCAGAAGAATCGGAGAAAAAAAGAATCCTTTTTATCGCGTGATCGTCGCTGATTCCCGCGCACCTATGAACGGAGCGTGTGTTGATGAGATCGGTACATATGATCCAAATAAGGAACCGAGCGAACTCAAGGTTGACGCAGAGAAAGCTGAAAAGTGGATTGCAAACGGAGCTCAGCCCACAGAGAGCGTTGCGCGTCTTTTTAAGAATGCCGGAATAATAAAATAATTTCTGAATGGAGGCTAAGGGTGCTTAAGGATCTTGTAGAAGTCATTGCAAAGTCGCTTGTTGATTCACCCGATGAGGTCACAGTTACAGAGAGTGAGTCAGAAGGAGCTACGGTTATTTCACTTCGTGTCGCTAAGAGCGATATGGGTAAGATTATTGGTAAGCAGGGGCGGATCGCCCAGTCCATAAGGACCCTTGTCAAGGCAGCAGCAACCAGATCTGACAAGAAAGTAATTGTAGACATTTTGTCTGATGACTGAGGAGCAGGTAATCCTGCTCCTTTTTTAAGGAATGAGAAAAATATGGACGATCTGTTTCGAATAGGAATAATCGTACGTCCTCACGGGATAAAGGGGGATGTAAAAGTAATGCCTGTGACTTCTGAACCAGGCAGATTTATGGATCTTTCTGAAGCTGTCCTTATTAAGACTGACGGCACAGAGTCCATGGTGCATCCTGACAATGCGAGGATGCAGAAAGGAATGGTACTTCTTCATCTCCGTGAGTGTAATGATGCTGATGGAGCCGAGGCTCTTCGCGGCAGTGAACTTTTTGTCACAAGGGAAAATGCCATTCCTCTCTCGGAAGGCGAATATTATGTAAAAGACCTTATCGGTCTTAAAGCCTTGGATGAAAATATGGATCTGATCGGAACAGTGTCGGATATATTTCCGACTGGCGCGAATGATGTATATGTAATAAAAAGAGACGGCGGGAAGGATATTCTGGTTCCTGCTGTAGCTCACTTCGTCCGCGAGATCAATGCAGCTGATGGTTATATTGTTTTTCATCTGGAAGACGGACTGTGAGGTTTATGATGCATTTTCATATACTTACAATATTTCCCGAGATGGTTATGGCTGTACTGGGTGACAGCGTTACCGGAAAGGCGATAAAAGCAGGAAAGATAGAAGTCAGCGCCGTAAATATAAGGGACTTTACCAATGATCCTCATAAAAAGGTAGATGATTATCCCTACAGCGGAGGCCCTGGTCTAGTCATGCAGGCCCAGCCCATATATGATGCCTGGGAGAGCGTCTGCAAATCACTTACAGGCGATGTAAGGACCCTGTATATGACGCCACAGGGACGTACCTTTAATCAGGAAATTGCCCATGACCTTTCAAAAGCTGATGATCTTGTGATATTATGCGGTCATTATGAAGGCGTCGATGAGAGAGTGCTTGATGAGATAGTGACGGATAATATTTCTGTCGGCGACTATGTCCTGACAGGAGGGGAGCTTCCGGCCATGATAGTCTGCGACGCAGTGGCAAGGCTTATACCGGGAGTTCTTCATAATGACAGCTCGGCTGATACGGAATCATTCGAGAACGGTCTTTTGGAGTACCCTCAGTATTCCCGCCCGGAGACATGGAAGGGAAGAAGCGTGCCGCCTGTTTTACTTTCGGGCAATCATCAGAAAGTTGATGAATTTCACCATCAGATGGCCCTTCTTCGCACCAGGGAGCGACGGCCTGATCTTATTGAAAAATATAATCTTTCAGATGATGATATAAAGTTCTTGCAATCGCATTCATCATCTGATATGATTTTGTAGTTACAAGTGAGTTGGTGTTCCTCTGTTGCAGGTCGTGCATTATGAACATCAGATAATGGAGGAATAAAATGAACGCAAGTGAAGTAATCAAGGGAATCGAAGAGAAGGAACTTAAAGCGGAAGCTCCTGAGTTCCGTGTCGGGGATACCGTCAGAGTCTACAATAAGATCAGAGAGGGTAACCGCGAGAGAATCCAGATGTTTGAGGGAATCGTGATCAAGAAACAGGGCGGTTCCAATCGTGAGACTTTCACCGTAAGAAAGTTCTCAAGCGGTATCGGCGTAGAGAAGACATGGCCGCTTCACAGCCCCAATGTTGAGAAGGTCGAGGTTGTCCGCTCCGGTAAGGTCAGAAGAGCAAAGCTCAACTACCTTCGTGACAGAGTCGGAAAACAGGCTAAGGTTAAGGAAATCGTGAAATAATCGAGACCTGATCGATTTAGGCAACCGCTTATGGTGGTTGTCTTTTTTATTTGATTTTATATGGCTTGTCTTGTATAGTTTAGATTATGAGATCAATATTTCAAAACATAAAAAACAAAAAAAGCAGTCTGAATTTCAGAAGGCGCAGAAGAAAATTCAATCGCGGAAGATTCAAAAACTGTATAATTATCTCTCTTGAATCAGCCGCGGTAATTCTATCCGCTTATCTTTTAGTAACAGCATTCGGCCGTGTTACCAATTCATACGGTCAGTCCATGGATCCCACTATTCATTCCGGAGACAGGCTTCTTCTGGACAGGATCTCTTACAGGGTCTCTTCACCTAAGAGAGGAGACATTGTATCATTTCATCCGGCCGGCAATCTGAATTCGGAAATCATGATAAAGCGGATAGTCGGTGTTCCCGGCGATAAGCTTGAAATCAGATCCGGCACCCTCTATGTAAATGGATCGATAAGTGATGCTGTCTCTCATGTGGACGCTATGGATCAGGACGGACTTTTGAGTTCTCCCATGAAACTAAGAAAAGGCGAATATTTTGTCCTCGGCGACAATAGAAACAACAGTGAGGACAGCAGATTTGAGACAATAGGCAATATTACAAAAAACGAGATCATCGGGAAGATATGGTTCAATATCACATCGGGTAATTTCGGTCTTATGCAGTAGAATATGAATATTGAATGGTATCCCGGCCACATGACGAAAGCCATGCGGCAGATGAAGGAAAATTTAAAAAAGATAGATTTGATCCTTGAGATAAGAGACGCGAGGATCCCGATCTCAAGCTTTAACCCGGATCTTTATGAATTGACTAAAGGGAAAATCAGGCTTTGTATTTTTAACAAGGCTGATCTTGCTGATGCAGAAGTCTCTTTGGCTTTTTCAAGGGAATTTAGGGATAAAGGAGAAAATTTTCTCTTTATTGATTCAAGAGATTCCTCAAACAGAAAAAAGATATTGAAAGAGATAGAACATGCATCTCTTCCAAAGCGTGAGCGTGACAGAAAAAGAGGAATAAAAAAATCCATGATAAGGATCATGGCTCTTGGCATCCCAAATGCCGGAAAGTCCACTGTGATAAATCTATTGGCCGGGAAAAAGAGCATGAAGACCGGGAATAAGCCGGGCGTCACCAGAGGTTCCTCATGGATTCATCTCGCCGGAGGTTATGACCTTATGGATACTCCGGGCCTACTCTGGCCAAAATTTTCCGATCCTCTTGACGGAATAAAGCTTTCTGTAACCGGTGCTGTATCTGATGATGTAACTGATCCGGTTGAGCTGTCGAAAGAACTGATCAAATTAATTGACGGTTTATATCCTGGAAGACTTACGCAATGCTATAATATTGACGATACAGAAGATGAAAATGATACTTTAAGAGAGATAGCAATTGCCAGGAATCTGCTGCTTCCCGGCGGCGGAGAAGATATAAAAAGAGCATCTTCGCTTCTTTTAAACGATTTCAGGAGCGGATCTCTTGGTCCCGTTACGCTTGACAGACCATTCAGAGGTAAGATATGAGAATATATGATTTAAACAAGGATGATGATTCTGAAGACGATGATATCCGTCATTTCGGTGATGTGGAAAAGGATCCGGACGAAGAATCTGATACAGACGAAGATGATGGGAATAAAAAGAAAGTCAGGGATGCCCTCTGGTTTATTCTTTATATTGCGATAATCGTTGCGGTTGCTTTTATTATCGTTAAATTCATAGGACAGAGAACCGTAGTGAGCGGACGTTCGATGGAGAATACGCTTTCTGACGGTGACAATTTGATCATGGACAAGATAACATACCGCATTGGCAATCCCAAACGATTCGACATAGTCATCTTCCCCGATCCTTCAGATCCGTCAGAATATTTTATCAAAAGAGTCATCGGACTGCCGGGCGAGACTGTAAGGATCGGTTCAGACGGCACCATATATATAAACGGCAAGAAACTTACAGAGTCATATGGAAAAGAAGTAATTAATAATCCCGGGCTGGCCGCATCGCCAATTACTCTTGGAAAGGATGAATATTTTGTCCTTGGGGACAACAGAAATGACAGTCTTGACAGCCGCTTCCCGGAGGTCGGACCTATTAAGGGTGATGAGATCCTGGGACGTGCGGTATTTAGAATATATCCTTTTAACCATATGAAGGGACTTGTTCCAAAGAGGTGAAGCATGAGACTTTCAGAAGTGAGAAGCATTGAGCAAAAAATAAAAAATGATCTTCTGCTTTGCAAACCGAAAAAATATAAAAGGCAGAATGCTGTCGATTTCGTAGAGAAATATGATTCTGATACAAGGCTTAATGTAATGACTCTTGTCAAAGCCATGAAGAATACCATCAAAAAATATGACAATGAGGAAGACAGGATAAAAAGACTCATTGAATGTGAGAAAAATTACAGCAAAGGGTATAAGATCGTAGCGGGAATAGACGAAGTGGGACGTGGACCTCTGGCCGGACCTGTGATGACATGCGCCGTAGTGCTCCCGTCAGATTATTCAATTCATTATGTAAATGATTCAAAGAAGTTATCTGCCAAGCAGAGAGAAGAACTGGCTGAAGTCTTAAAAGAAGACGCGATTTCCTACAGCATAGGCTTATGTGACAATAATGAGATCGATGATATTAATATTTTGAATGCCACATATCTTGCCATGAAAAAAGCAATAGAAGGGCTCTCCATAGAGCCTGACCTTGTTCTGGTCGATGCTTTGACCATACCTGATATCAGGATGGATCAGGTCGGCATTGTTCACGGAGATGCAAAGACTTTTTCAATCGGAGCTGCTTCAATAATCGCAAAGGTCGAGAGGGATCATCTGATGGAGGAACTCGACAGCAAGTATCCTGAGTACGGATTCAGGAATAATAAGGGATATGGCACTCATGAGCATATAGAAGCTTTGAAGGAGTTCGGACCCTGTCCAATTCATAGAAAGACATTTATAAGTAATTTTTTTAAATGAGGTATGTCCATGCAGATATCTGATAATATCGGACAGCTGAATAACAATATTTCAACGGATCCGGATATTTCGATCTTCAGATCCCAAAGAACCGGCGACAACATCATGTCATTAAAAGCCGGTGATGTATTTGAAGGCCTCATTTTAAGACTTGATGGAGAGAATGTACTACTTTCGCTCTCAGACGGCAGTAAAATTTACGCGACTGCAGAGAAGGGCGTGACGCTTCAGGAAGGTGCGTCCGCCTTTTTTCAGGTTCGTTCGGCTTCGGATGGAAAAATTTCTATATCCATTCTGAATGGAAACAGTGAAAATAATCCGGTTTTCAGGGACGCTCTTTTTTCAGCTGATCTCCCGCTTAATGATGAGAACATTGATTTGGTTGATACCCTGATCAGAAATAATATGCCGATAGATTCAATGAGTCTTCGTTCCTATTCTATGATTTTAAAGAATAATCCAGGTCTCACCGCAGGCGATTTAAACGCCATGAAAGGATTCGGTCTGGATATTACGCCTGAGAACGCAAGAATGTATGCCATGGAGAAAAACAGCCATGAGACTGTGACCGAGTCTTTTGTATCTGTTTTTGATGATGTCTTTGATTCTCTTGGCAGTATGAGTGATTCCGATGCGGGTGATCTTTTCTTTAATATATACGATGCACTTAGTTCAGGAAGCGAAGATACAGATTCTCCCGCTGCAGCAGCTGACCTGACAAAAGATGCGTTTTATGCTGATGTTAAAGGATCTTCTATTTCTAAAGGGATGGATAAAGAAATTTCTTTAATTGATGAGACGAAGTCTCCAGGGCCGGATATCGATTTTAAATCGGAGAAAGAAGTAAAGACATTTCTTGAGAATAAGGCAGGGCTTTTAAAATCAGATGATCCAAAACTTTTATTAAAGGATATTATTGACGGACTCAGAGGATGGAATGAGAAGTTTGGAGAATTAATAAAGACAAAGTCATTCTCTGACTTAATTAAAAGAGTTATAAGGCAAAGATACAGCATAGAGCCCGGTGAGCTTAAATCAAAGGATTCGCTTAATGAGCTTTATAAGAAAGCGCTTTTAGATTCCGATACCGTGAGTACTGTCATAAGCAAAAGCATGGGAGAAGAAAACCGTGCGTCATCGTCATTAAAAAATATCCATGACAATGTTACTTTCATGAACCGGATGAATGATACGATGACCTATGTCATGATACCTTTAAGACTTTCCGATCAGTATGCCGGCGGCGAGCTTCTTATATACAATAATGCAAAGAAAAAGAGCAGGATCAATGACGGAGAGCTGACGGCCTTTCTTCATTTTGACATGAAGCGCCTGGGACCTGTAGACATATACATTCGTTTGAAAAATAAGTCTCTTCTTACGAATATGTATATTGAAGATGATATTTCAAGAAATCTTTTAGAAAATCATATAGAAGAGCTAAAAAAAAGATTTATTTCCATGGGATATAATCCTGAAATTTTAGTAAAGAATAAAAGACCTGAAGGCATAGACCGGCTTATTACCGGGGAAGCTGAAAAAAAGCCGCTTATTCGCTATACATTTGATGCTAAGGCATAGGAAAAAGTAATATGGATGAAAAGAAGACGGCAGTCGCGCTTTCGTATGAAAAAGGTGACAGAGCCCCGAAGATACTAGCGGCCGGCCACGGTCAGATCGCGGAAAGAATAATTAAAGAAGCAAAAGAATCAGATGTACCTTTATACAGGGATGACTCTCTTGCCGAGACTCTTTCTGAACTTGAGATAGGCTCTGAAATACCAAAGGAACTGTATGAAGTTGTGGCAGAGATCCTTCTCTATGTAGACGGTATGGATAAAATACGCGGCAAGCTGGACGGAGCGGTTGATATTGAAAGAAAATAATAAGCTGTATGATATGAATTCAGATAATACCAGGGCGACCGGCGGATATTTTGAAGATATGGCATGTCAATATCTTTCGGACAGGGGATACACAGTGCTTTCCCGGAATTTCAGATGCCGTCTTGGCGAAATTGATATAATCGCAAGAGACGGTGATCATATAGTATTTGTCGAGGTTAAATACAGAAAAAATTTTAAATCCGGCTATCCTGCCGAATCTGTAGGAATTGGAAAGATAAAAAGGATATCGGCTGCAGCTGCTTTTTATATACATAAAAACAGGCTGCCGCTTGATATGCCCTACAGGTTCGATGTAGTATCGATAGAGGGTAATGAAATAACACATATTGTAAACGCATTTGAGTTTTTACGTTAAATAATGTAAAATCATTTTAATTATTATTCTTATAAGGATTATCAGGAAGGATACATTATGAAACCTGTTGTTGCTATCGTTGGACGGCCTAATGTCGGCAAGTCCACGCTTTTCAATGTTCTCGCCGGTGAGAGAATATCTATTGTTAAAGATACTCCCGGTGTGACCAGAGACAGAATCTACGCAGACTGCTCATGGCTTGACAGAGAATTTACCATCATCGACACAGGAGGGATCGAGCCTGATTCCGGGGATGTGATCCTGTCTCAGATGAGAGAGCAGGCTCTTGTCGCTGTGGAGACTGCTGATGTCATTATTTTTCTTACAGATGTCAGGCAGGGACTTCAGGATGCAGACGGCAAGGTCTGTGATATCCTGAGAAGATCAAAAAAACCCGTTGTCCTTGCAGTAAACAAGGTGGATTCATTTGAGAAACAAATGGCTGACGTATATGAGTTCTACGGTCTTGGAATAGGGGATCCCCATCCGCTTTCAGCCGCAAACCAGACAGGGCTTGGTGATCTTCTGGACGCTGTCAGCGCTCATTTTCCTCCGAAATCCGATGATGAAGATGATTCGGACGTTCCTAGAATTGCCATAATAGGAAAGCCTAATGTAGGTAAATCTTCTTTGATAAATAAGATTTCAGGTACAGACAGGTCAATTGTTTCTGATATTGCAGGAACTACGAGAGATGCTGTTGATACTGAAATCAGATTCCACGGTAAAGATTATATTTTCATTGATACGGCCGGCCTCAGAAGAAAGTCAAAGGTACATGAGGATATAGAGAGATACTCTGTCATCAGGGCTGTAGCTGCTGTGGATCGGGCTGATGTTGTTATCCTTATGATCGATGGAACTGAGGGTGTTACAGAGCAGGATGCAAAAATTGCCGGAATTGCCCATGACCAGGGCAAGGGGATCATTGTCGCAGTGAATAAATGGGATGCAGTTGAAAAGGACGACAAGACTATCTACCGGCAGAAAGAGAAAATCAGATCCACTCTGTCATTTATGCAGTATGCTCTGATTCAATTTATATCGGCAAAGACAGGTCAGAGGATCGATAAGCTTTTCGATTCGATAGACCTTGTGCTTTCAAATCAGAACATGAGAGTCCAGACAGGAGTATTGAATGAGATCATAGCTGATGCCGCCGCCATGCAGCAGCCTCCTATGGATAAAGGCAGAAGGCTTCGTATTTTCTATGCCACTCAGTCAGGTGTCAAGCCGCCGACTTTTGTGCTTTTTGTTAATTACAGGGATCTTATGCATTTCTCCTATCAGAGATATCTTGAGAACAGGATCCGGGAAACTTTCGGATTTGAGGGAACAAAGATTCATTTCATAATAAGAGAGAGAAAGGAGAAAGATCAATGATTGCCAGCCGTTTGATCTCACTCCTCATAGGATATGCTTTTGGAAATGTTACTTTCGGATTTCTGATCGGAAAAATAAAGCATATAGATATCAGAAAAAAAGGTTCGGGAAATATAGGAACGACAAATACTTTAAGAATCTTAGGACCGGCAGCAGGGGCCTTTACCCTGCTCTTTGACTGCCTGAAGGCCGTGATCGCAGCATATCTTGCCATGGCGATCATGAGAGCTGCCGGAATACCTGGAGAATTTTTAAACGCAGTAAAAGCCTGGGCTGCCTTTGGCGCCGTTATCGGGCATATTTTTCCAGTCCTCCTTCATTTCAAGGGAGGAAAGGGAGTGGCAACAGGTCTTGGATTCCTGATTGCCGTCTGTCCCTTATCGCTTTTTGCATCGCTGGGAAGTTTTATTCTTATTGTGATAATCACTGAGTATGTGTCAGCAGGTTCTATAGTAGCGGCTGTATCTCTTCCGACGCAGGCCATTATTTTCCGTATAATTGGCGTAGAGCCCTACAAGGGCAGATACGGCACTGAAATCATGATACTTACATCCCTTGTCGGTATCCTGGCTCTTATTCGTCATCACGCTAATATAAACCGGTTGATACATCACTGTGAAAATAAGCTATCGTTCAAAAAGAAGAAGGAAGAATAAAGATGTCTGATGTTTTAGTTCTGGGCGCCGGCAGCTGGGGAACGGCACTTGCCGCTCTTTTAAGATGGAACGGACACAATGTGACTTTATGGGCTCACAGATCTGATGAGGCCGAGTTACTCAGAAAAACCGGAAGAAACGAGTCAAAGCTGCCCGGAATAAATCTTCCGGAAGGGATCATATATACTTCGGATCTGTCTCAGGCCTTAAATAATAAGGATCTTGTCGTCCTTGCCGTGCCATCAAGCGCTGAAAGAGAGACATGTGAAAAAATAAAGCCATACTGGGAAAAAGGCAGACGTATTATCACTGTTTCAAAAGGAATAGAGTCCGATACCCTTATGACTCAGTGCGATATAATAGAAGACGTCCTGCCCGGATCAGAATTGGGAATCCTTTCAGGTCCCAGCCATGCCGAGGAAGTAATAAGGCACATGCCTACTCTGGTGGTCGCCGGATCAGAATCAAGAGAACTTGCGATGTACGTCCAGGAACTTTTCATGAATGAAAATTTCAGAGTCTATACATCACCTGACGTTATAGGAATAGAAATTGGCGGATCGCTTAAGAATGTGATCGCTCTGGCTGCCGGGATGTCCGACGGCCTCGGTTTCGGAGACAATGCAAAAGCGGCACTTATTACCAGAGGAATAAGAGAGATAAGCTCTCTTGCCTGCAAAATGGGAGCCATGCAGGAGACTCTTTCCGGTCTTACGGGAATTGGGGATCTTATAGTTACATGCCAGAGCGTGCACAGCAGAAACAGGATGGCGGGATATCTCATCGGTAGAGGCAAGACACCGAAAGAGGCTTTGAATGAAGTAAAGATGGTTGTCGAGGGTATTGTGTCAGCACGTGCTGCAAAAGGACTTGGAGAAAAATTTAATGTGGAGCTTCCTATAATTGATGAAGTAAACCGGGTCCTGTTTGAAGGAAAGGATGTAAAGGAAGCAGTATTGTCCCTGATGACAAGAGACAGAAAAAAGGAAAATGAAAATTTCACCTGGGACAGTTTCTGAAAACCTGAAACTTCCCACATAAATAATGAAAATCTTCGTTGCAAGGATTCATTCGCTTTTTGCCAAGAGATGTCACAGTGGTGGCTCACAAGTTGTGTTTTTCTGTTTGCTCGCACGCGCTTTTTAGC
>ONDV01000014.1 GCA_900316665.1 uncultured Lachnospiraceae bacterium | reverse complement strand
TGGAAGTGCCGTAAGGCATGGAGCTGACTGTTACTAATCGATCGAAGGCTTGTCTAAAAGAACGATCAAAAGACTCTGTATGAAGTTTTGAAGGTATGAGATTATCCGTTAAGATTTTTTCTTGACGGATGTTTTTATATTCGGTATAATTTTGTCTTGTTTAGGGGCATAGTTCAGTTGGTAGAACGTTGGTCTCCAAAACCAAATGTCGAGGGTTCGAGTCCTTCTACCCCTGTAAATCCGGTATCTTTACCGGATTTTTTTGTTTTTATAGCATTTTAAGGAAAATTTGTATAGCATGACGGTTTTCTGCTCATATTATTTCCTCGTTTTTGCCTTTTTTTATGATGACTTTATATAGTTTATTTTTTGTTTATTTTTTCTTTATTAATATCGCTATTATCAACAATTTTAATTTTCTTTTCACTCCTGTTTTTGTTATTATGACGTATTTCAATCTGCCTGGAGGATTTTGACTTTATTATTGATAAGAGTTTTAATATAGAAAACGTTTATGAGAACGGAGTGATTTATATGAATACTTATATTGAATTAACAAATGCTGACGATGTAAATGAGTTTGTGTCCGCAGCATCCAAATGTCCTTATGAGATCGATCTGGAGTGCGGTCGTGTCTATCTGGATGGAAAATCCCTGCTTGGGGTGATGACCATGGGTATGAACAGAAAGTTACATGTAATTGTGGATCATGAATCTGCATCACGCGACATGGCATTTAAATCTGTTCTAAAAAAGTTTAAAGCAGCCTCATAATCTTCTTTTTATATATATTTTCTTTTCTTAAGATGCCGTAAGGCATCTTTTTTTGT
The DNA here is from genome assembly GCA_900316665.1 of uncultured Lachnospiraceae bacterium. Taxonomy (GTDB): domain Bacteria; phylum Bacillota; class Clostridia; order Lachnospirales; family Lachnospiraceae; genus Lachnocurva. The sequence goes on along the minus strand of ONDV01000014.1, from coordinate 30,153 downwards.
GTTATTATCTTTATATGTTTAGAATATCTACTGACGAAAATGGGAATTCAATTCTTGAAATATCGGCTCGGTGTCTTGCTGAATTTTCCTGCAGAACCGGCGATATTACATCCGGTGGATCTTTTAAGGATCCCCTTCTTCTCATGAGAGAGGGATCGAGAGTTCATAGAAAGATTCAGAATTCCTATGGTTCGTCTTATAAAAGCGAGCTGCCGCTTTCTTTTCTTTTTGATTCTTACGGTCTTGATCTTTTGGTTAAAGGCCGAGCTGACGGAGTTTCTTTTATTAATTCTTCTGATGGAGAAGAACTGCCTTCTTTTGTGGACGAGATCAAGGGAGTCTATGCTGATGTAGACGCAATGGATGAGCCTATTTATGTCCATCTGGCCCAGGCTTATATTTACGCCTTTATTCTCTGCAGGGATTATTGCCTTTCATCTATAGGCGTTCAGATGACATATGTCAGTCTTGATGACGGGAATGTCAAAAAGTTCTATGAGACTAAGGCTTTTTCTGAGTTGGAAGAATTTATTGAAAAAGTTTTATCCGGAATAAGGCCTTTCTGCAGTTTTACTTTTGAATGGTTGAAGAAACGCGATCTTTCGATAAAGCCACTTGAATTTCCTTATGAGTACAGAAGCGGCCAGAGAGAATTGGTGAGTGACGTATACCGCACGATTCTACGGAGCAAGAATCTTTTTATCGAGGCACCAACCGGTACAGGCAAGACTCTTTCCGTTATTTTCCCTTCGGTGAAGGCTGTCGGTGAAAAATTAATAAAAAGAATTTATTACCTCACTTCCAAAAATATCACACGTACAGCTGCTTTCAATGCCATATCTATCCTTGGAGAGAATGGCATGAGAATGAAGGTTATTGAAATCACGGCAAAAGAAAAGCTCTGTCCAAACCCTGGTCATGAATGCGATGGATCGGACTGCATATTTGCCGGAGGCTTTTATGATAAGGTAAGAGATGTAATGATAGATGTCCTGAATGGATATGACATCATTACTTCTGATATTTTGAATGCAGTCGCCTTGAAAAATAATATCTGTCCATATTATCTGTCGCTTGAGCTTTCGGACTGGTGCGACATGGTTATTTGTGATATCAATTACTATTTTGATCCCAAGGCTTATCTCAAGAGATTTTTCGCTGACGGGCAGACGGCTGATTCGGTTCTTCTTATCGATGAGGCGCATAATCTTGTTGACAGGGGACGGGAGATGTATTCCGCTTCGATAAGAAAATCGTCTGTCCTGATCGTGAGAAAAATAATAAAACCACTTGATAAACGCCTCTACCGGGCTCTTTCCCGTCTGAATGAAAGGCTTCTGGAATTAAGAAAAAATCTTACAGGACAGTATGAATATCTTCCGGACAGAGACGCGCTTGTTACTTCACTTCTCTCGGTAAGAGGAGCATTTGACCGCTTCCTTTTGAAAAATGACAATATTCCTGAAAAAAATACTGTCATGGATTTCTATTTTTCAGTAAGGTCCTTTCTCGATACGTCAGAGCTTTTTGATGAAAATTATATCTGCTACAAAAAGCCCGAAGGGAAATCTGACATTACAGTGAAACTTTTCTGCATAAATCCATCAAAGAGATTTGAAAATAGAATCTCATATGCCAGAAGCTCTGTGTTTTTTTCTGCCACATTTCTTCCTATCGGGTATTATAAGAATCTTATTTCGCCGGACAATGAGCCCTACTGTGTATACGCAAAATCTGTATTTGACAAAAAGCAGAGTCTGATCCTTGTGGCAGATGATGTCACATCGCGTTATAAGGAAAGAACCGATGATATGTACAGCCGTTTTGCCAAATATATAGATGCTATGGTGAAGTCCAGGACAGGAAATTATATAGCATTCTTCCCGTCCTATTCATTTTTGGAGAAAACAAAGGAAAAGCTTTATCTTCTCAGGGAAGACCGGTACGATATCATCGAACAGAAGCGTGTCTTTACGGAAGAGGAAAAGCTGGATTTCTTAAAAAGATTTGAGACTGTAAATGACAAAAGTCTTCTTGCGCTTACCTGTCTCGGCGGTATATTTTCAGAGGGCATTGACCTGCCGGGTGACAGGCTCATAGGAGCTGCTGTAGTCGGTACAGGCCTGCCTCAGGGGTGCAGTGAACGCGATATAATTATGAACTATTTCAACGGGGAGAACGGGAGCGGCTTTTTATATTCATATTTATATCCCGGAATGGCAAAGGTGTGTCAGGCTGCCGGCAGGGTGATCAGAACCGCTGATGACAGGGGCGTGATCCTTTTGCTTGATAAAAGATTCAATGAAAGGCAGTACCTTCTGTCTTTCCCCAGGGAATGGGAAGACAGAAGGAACACAGACCTTTATCATGTAACAGAGGAACTTAAGAATTTCTGGGAAAAGTCATGAGAGAAAAATAGTCTTTTCATGAATGGTTTATACAGGCACTTTTGCCGCCACAATATATAATCATGTGATATAATCACGAGAGTGACCGTTTGATCTACAGGAGGAATGACATGGGAAATGTAAGACGTATCTATGTGGAGAAGAAGAGCGCGTATGCTGTTTCGGCGCATGAGCTTATGCATGAGCTGAAGAGTTACCTCGGCATCACGGATGTCTCTTCTGTCAGAGTGCTTAACAGATATGACATTGACAATATATCTGACGAGGTCTACAGAGAATCACTCAGCACGGTATTCTCTGAGCCGCCGGTAGATACCGTATATGAGGAAAGTTTTGATGCCGACGGGAGAGTTTTCTCGGTCGAACCGCTTCCGGGTCAGTTCGATCAGCGAGCGGATTCTGCCGTGCAGTGTGTAAAGCTGATAAGTAAAGATGCTGATCCTGTGATCAGGACGGCGATCACTTATGTTATTAATGGAGATATTTCCGATGATGAATTCAATGCCATAAAGAAGCATTGCATAAATCCTGTGGATTCGCGTGAATCGGATGGAGCAAAGCCTGAATCTCTTGAGGATGAGTACGAAGAACCCGCTGATGTAGAGGTAATAGACGGCTTCAAGGACATGAAAGGCAATGATCTTAAGGATCTTTATGACTCTCTTAATCTTGCCATGACTTTCAGGGACTTTATCCATATTCAGAATTATTTTCGCGACAGCGAACACAGAGATCCTACCATAACTGAGATAAGGGTGCTTGATACTTACTGGTCCGATCACTGCCGCCATACCACATTCAATACAGAGCTTAAGAATGTGAAGTTTGACGAGGGATTTTATAAGAAGCCGATAGAGGATGCTTTCCTTGATTATAAAGACAATTTCAAAGTCATCTACAAGGGCAGGGACGATAAATATGTATGTCTCATGGATCTGGCTCTGATGGCAATGAAGACTCTGAAGAAAAACGGTTATCTTACTGATCAGGAGGAGTCGGACGAGATAAACGCCTGCTCGATCGTGGTGCCTGTGAAGATTGACGATAAGACGGAAGAGTGGCTTATCAATTTCAAGAACGAGACTCATAATCACCCGACAGAGATCGAGCCTTTCGGTGGCGCTGCCACTTGTCTCGGCGGCGCTATAAGAGATCCTCTATCTGGCAGAACCTATGTATATCAGGCTATGAGGGTAACTGGCGCGGCTGATCCGACCGGATCCGTAAAGGATACGATCGAAGGCAAGCTGCCTCAGAAGAAGCTGGTTAGAGAGGCTGCACACGGTTATAGCTCATATGGAAACCAGGTCGGACTGGCTACAGGCTATGTAAAGGAAATATATCACCCTGACTATGTCGCAAAGAGGATGGAGATCGGCGCTGTAATGGGAGCTGCTCCGAGAAAGGCAGTAAAGAGACTTACATCAGATCCGGGAGACATTATTATCCTCCTCGGCGGACGCACCGGACGTGATGGAATCGGCGGAGCAACGGGTTCCTCAAAGGCTCATACCACTATGTCCACAAAGGTATGCGGAGCCGAGGTGCAGAAAGGCAATCCTCCAACAGAGAGAAAGATCCAGAGACTTTTCAGAAGACCTGAAGTAAGTTCAATAATAAAGAAATGCAATGATTTCGGCGCCGGCGGTGTATCCGTCGCCATCGGAGAGCTGGCTGACGGACTGGATATCGACCTTGACAAGGTGCCGAAGAAATACGCCGGTCTTGATGGAACCGAGCTCGCAATATCCGAGTCTCAGGAGAGAATGGCGGTAGTTGTAAGTCCTTCGGACGAGGAAAAATTTCTCCGCTTTGCAGCCGAGGAAAATCTTGAGGCAGTATCGGTGGCTTCCGTCACAGATACAGGAAGAATGGTTATAAACTGGAGAGGAAAGAAGATAGTCGATCTCTCCAGAGCTTTCATAGATACAAACGGCGCGCATCAGGAGACCGATGTTGAAGTGAATATGCCGGATCCTGAGAAGAATTTCTTCAGGAAGCCCGTACTTTCAAATGTATCAGAGGATCTTGACGGATGTGATGTGGCAAAGGCTGTTTCCGATACTCTTTCCGATATAAATGTATGTTCTCAGCGTGGTCTTGTGGAGATGTTTGACAGCACGATCGGAGCCGGTACGGTACTTATGCCATACGGCGGAAAGACTCAGAGAACAGAGATCCAGACCATGGTTGCAAAGCTGCCCGTCATGGAAGGAAAGTGCGATACAGTCACAATGATGGCATACGGATTTGATCCTTATCTTTCTTCCTGGAGTCCCTTCCACGGCGCCCAGTATGCTGTATTGTCGTCAGTTTCAAAGATCGTGGCAGCCGGCGGAGATTTCAGGAAGATCCACTTCACATTCCAGGAATATTTCAGAAGAATGTCAGAGGAGCCTTCCAGATGGAGTCAGCCTTTCGCAGCCCTTCTCGGAGCATATAAGGCTCAGATGAATTTCCGTCTCGCATCAATAGGCGGAAAGGATTCATCATCCGGTACATTTAATGAACTTGACGTTCCTCCCACACTTGTTTCCTTTGCTGTTGATGTGGCTGATTCCCATGACATCATCTCTCCCGAATTCAAGAAGGCGGGAGACAAGATCTATAAGCTCAGGATCCATCACAACGAATACGACGAGCCGGATTATGAAAATGCTATGAAAGTCTATGATTATCTGGCCGGCTGCATAAAAAATAAGTCAGTCCTTTCGGCTTATGTCATCGATTCATATGGCGCGGCTCCGGCAGCTCTTAAGATGGCTTTCGGCAATATGTTCGGTGTAAAGATCTATGACACTGTATCTTTGAAGGATATGTTTGCTCCTGAGATTGGAAGCTTCATAGTGGAAGCGGATTCGGTTCTTGATGGAGCTGAAGGAGTGGATATTTCCCTTATCGGTGAAGTGACTGATGACGGAGAGTTTTCTTTTGGCAAAGCCGCTCTTTCGATGGACGACTGCCTTATGACCTGGAGCGCTCCGCTTGAGAAAGTATTCCCCACAAGGACGAATGATGACAGAAGCCCTGTAGTTATACCTGAATACAATGCTCCCTCAGTAAGCTATGCCGGAGAAAAGTTTGGAAAGCCGAGAGTCTTCATTCCGGTATTTCCCGGAACTAACTGCGAATATGACAGCGCGAGAGCTTTTGAAAAGGCGGGCGCCGTTCCGACTGTGAAGGTATTCAGAAACAGGGATGCCGCGGACATCAGGGACTCCGTAGAGGAATTCGCAAATGAGATCGATAATTCACAGATAATCATGTTCCCCGGCGGATTCTCTGCAGGTGATGAGCCTGAAGGAAGCGCTAAATTCTTCGCGAATGCCTTCAGAAATGATATCCTGAAAGAAGCAGTAGGACGCCTTCTTGATACAAGAGACGGTCTGATGCTTGGTATCTGTAATGGTTTCCAGGCGCTTATAAAACTCGGTCTCGTGCCATACGGCGAGATAAGGACCCAGAGCGCCGATTCTCCTACGCTTACATACAATACGATCGGCAGACATATAAGCCATGAGGTGTCGCTTAAAGTCGTATCAAATAAGTCGCCGTGGCTTCGTCTAGCAAAGCTCGGCGGTGTCTATGTGAATCCGGCAAGCCATGGTGAAGGCAGATTTGTCGCAAATGACGAGTGGCTGAAGAAGCTTATTGAAAACGGTCAGGTCGCAACTCAGTATGTTGATATTGAAGGAAATGCCACACTGGATGAGGAATGGGATATAAACGGATCCTATATGGCAATAGAGGGCATCACAAGTCCGGACGGGCGTGTATTTGGAAAGATGACCCACGCGGAGAGAATCGGCGACCATGTGGCAATGAATATATATGGTGAACAGGATATGAAGATATTCGAGAGCGGCGTATCTTATTTTGAATAATTATAAATGAGATATGGAAATATATGATTCATTGTGATAGTATTCTATAAGTTTAGACTTTTTTGGGAAGAAGGGAACCGAAACAAATGAAAGCATATCTGATACTTGAGGACGGGACTGTCTTCACAGGCAAGAGCATCGGATCCAGACGTGAAGTGATAAGCGAGATAGTTTTCAATACTTCAATGACAGGCTATCTTGAAGTGCTCACTGATCCGTCTTATGCCGGACAGGCAGTTACCATGACATATCCGCTTATAGGCAATTACGGCATAACCCCGGACATGGAATCGAAGAGGTCGTGGGTAGACGGATATATCGTGCGCGAGCTTTCGCGTGTTCCTTCAAACTTCAGATGTGAGGGTACCATTCAGGATTTCCTTATTGAACAGGATATACCCGGGATCTGCGGCATAGATACGAGAGCCCTTACCAAGATCCTGAGAGAAAAGGGCACCATGAACGGGATGATAACCACAGAGGAGCATGACGTGGCAGACGTCATTCCCAAATTGAAAGAATATTCAGTAGGTGATGTGGTATCTCTTGTTTCATGCAAGGAGAAATATACCCTCCGCGGAAACGGGCGTCATGTGGCTCTTCTGGATCTGGGAGCCAAAAACAATATCGCAAAGTGCCTTAATAAGAGGGGCTGCGAAGTCACGGTATATCCGGCTCATACGAGCGCGGAAGAGATCATTGCATCTGATCCCGACGGTATAATGCTTTCGAACGGACCTGGAGATCCGAAGACGTGCAGTGATATCATTGAAAATATAAAGAAGCTTTATGACACTGACATTCCGATATTTGCAATCTGTCTCGGCCATCAGATGATGGCGCTTGCAACCGGAGCCGATACCCACAAGATGAAGTACGGTCACCGCGGCGGCAATCATCCCGTGAGGGATCTCTCAACCGGGAGAGTGTATATTTCTTCACAGAATCACGGATATGTGGTCGATACAGATACCGTAGATCCTGACATAGCCGTTCCTGCTTTTGAAAACGTCAATGACGGCACCAATGAGGGACTTAAATACACAGGAAAGAATATTTTCACGGTCCAGTTCCATCCCGAAGCATGCCCCGGACCTACCGATACGGAATTTTTGTTTGACAGATTCATAGACATGATGGGAGGAAATGAGTAATGCCAAGAGATAACAGCATCAAAAAGGTCTTAGTCATTGGTTCAGGTCCTATTGTCATAGGTCAGGCAGCCGAATTTGATTACGCCGGCACCCAGGCCTGCCGTTCTCTTCACGAAGAAGGGGTTGAAGTCTGTCTGGTGAATTCAAATCCCGCCACTATCATGACTGACGGCGACATAGCTGATGAAGTATACATTGAGCCTCTTACCGCAAAAGCTGTTGAGCAGATCATTTTGAAGGAGAAACCTGATTCGGTTCTCCCTACCCTGGGAGGTCAGGCCGGTCTGAATCTCGGCATGGAGCTTGCGGAATCAGGCTTTTTGAAGGCCAATCATGTAAGGCTTATCGGAACTACGGCTGAGACTATATTCAAGGCTGAAGACAGACAGGCCTTCAAGGACACAATGGAGAAACTTGGCGAACCTGTTGCGCCGTCTCAGGTGGTTCATTCCATAGAAGAAGGTATCCGTTTCACGAATACCATAGGTTATCCGGTGGTTTTAAGACCTGCATATACACTCGGAGGATCCGGCGGCGGCATCGCGCATGATGAGACCGAACTTCGCGAGATACTGGAAAACGGACTCAGACTTTCAAGAGTCCATGAGGTTTTGGTGGAGCGCTCCATAGCCGGATGGAAAGAAATAGAATATGAGGTAATGAGGGATTCCGCAGGCAACTGCATCACCGTCTGCAACATGGAAAACATAGACCCTGTAGGAGTCCACACCGGCGATTCCATTGTCGTGGCTCCGTCCCAGACTCTGGGTGATAAGGAATACCAGATGCTCCGTTCATCGGCATTGAGGATCATCACAGAGATCGGTATTACCGGAGGATGCAACGTTCAGTATGCTCTGAATCCGGATTCATTCGAATACTGCGTCATCGAAGTAAATCCCAGAGTGAGCCGTTCTTCTGCTCTTGCATCCAAGGCTACGGGTTATCCCATAGCAAAGGTAGCTGCCAAGATAGCTCTCGGTTATACCCTTGACGAGATCAAGAATGCCATTACAGGAAAGACATATGCATCGTTCGAGCCTATGCTCGATTATTGCGTAGTCAAGATTCCGAGACTTCCTTTTGATAAATTCATCACGGCAAAGAGAACCCTTACGACTCAGATGAAGGCTACCGGAGAGGTTATGGCTATTGCCAATAACTTCGAGGGGGCGCTTATGAAGGCCATAAGGTCTCTTGAGCAGCATACCGATTCACTTATGAGTTATGATTTTACAGACTTAAGTGATGACGAACTCTATGAACAGCTGGCCGTAGTGGATGACAGAAGGATATATGTAATTGCTGAGGCCTTGAGAAGACATTTCCCCAAGGAAAGGATACATAAGATCACCGAGTATGATCTCTGGTTCATAGATAAGATCGATATTCTGGTCGGAATGGAATACAGGCTGCGCACAGAGGAACTGACTCCGGATCTTTTAAAGGAAGCCAAGAGAATGGAGTTTCCTGATAATGTTATAGGCAGTCTTTCCGGCAAGTCATCTGATGAGGTCAGGGAACTTCGCGTGAAGTACGGTATCACTGCATCGTTCAAGATGGTTGATACCTGCGCTGCTGAATTTGAGGCCTCCACTCCATATTATTATTCTGTATTCGGAAGTGAGAATGAGGCAATCGAAACTTCTGACAGGAAGAAGATCCTTGTGCTGGGTTCCGGTCCCATCAGAATCGGTCAGGGCATAGAATTCGATTACTGTTCTGTTCATGCCACATGGGCATTTTCAAAGGCCGGATACGAGACCATCATTGTAAACAATAACCCGGAGACCGTATCTACAGACTTTGATATTGCGGACAAGCTCTATTTCGAGCCACTGACCGAAGAGGATGTGAGAAACATAGTAGACTTTGAGCACCCTGACGGTGCTGTGGTGCAGTTCGGCGGTCAGACTGCAATAAAGCTCACCCAGGCTCTCATGAAGATGGGAGTGCCTATCCTGGGAACCGACGCCAAGGATGTGGATGCTGCCGAGGACAGGGAGCTTTTTGATGAGATCCTGCAGAAGACAGGTATTCCCCGTGCAAGCGGCGGTACAGTATATACTGCAGCTGAGGCGAGAGAAGTCGCAAACCGCATAGGTTATCCTGTACTTGTACGTCCGTCATATGTTCTGGGCGGTCAGGGCATGCAGATTGCCTTCAACGATGAAGAAATAGATGAATTCATAGGTGTGATCAACAGATATACCCAGGATCATCCTATCCTCGTCGATAAATATCTTCAGGGCAAGGAAGTCGAAGTGGATGCCGTATGCGACGGAGATGAAATACTCATCCCCGGTATAATGGAGCATATAGAGAGAACCGGTATACATTCGGGCGACTCTATTTCAGTCTATCCGGCGCCTACAATAGGAGACGAGGTCAAAAAGAAGATCACTGACTACACTGAACGTCTGGCAAAGGCTCTTCACGTCAAGGGTCTCATCAACTGCCAGTTCATTGATATGGACGGCGATGTATATGTGATCGAGGTAAATCCGAGGTCTTCAAGAACAGTGCCATATATTTCAAAGGTCACAGGTATACCCATAGTCGATCTGGCTACAAAGGTTATCCTAGGACATAAGCTCCGTGACATGGGAATAAAGGGCGGTCTGCAGCCGGAGGCTGATTATTTTGCCATAAAGATGCCTGTATTCTCCTTCGAGAAGCTGCGTGGAGCCGAGATCGCCATGGGACCTGAGATGAAGTCCACCGGTGAATGCCTCGGAATTTCAAAGGATTTCAACGAGGCTCTTTACAAGGCCTTCCTCGGAGCCGGTGTAAAGCTGCCCAAATATAAGCAGATGATAATGACTGTAAAAGATCAGGACAAAGAAGAGGCCGTCGGCGTTGCCCGCCGGTTTGAAAAGCTTGGATATAAGATCTATGCCACACGCGGAACTGCCGTATACCTGAATGAGCACGGCGTGAAGGCGCTTCAGGTCAACAAGCTGTCTCAGGAATCTCCAAATGTCCTTGACCTGATCCTCGGTCATAAGATCGATCTTGTCATTGATATACCTACCCAGGGTCACGGTGACAAGTCCAGAGACGGCTTCCTGATCAGAAGAAATGCTATAGAGACAGGCGTCTACTGTATCACTGCCATCGATACCGCAAACGCTCTTGCAAGGGCTCTTGAGACTGCGGATCAGAACAAGGATCTGTCGATTATAGATGTCGCGAAGCTTGACCGGATGATCGAAGCAAAAAAATTGTAATTTTTTTCAAAAAAGTTGTTGACAGAGTCAACGTATTTTGATATTATATCTTTCGGTCGCTGATGAGCGACCGGGAATATATGGGATCTTAGCTCAGCTGGGAGAGCATCTGCCTTACAAGCAGGGGGTCACAGGTTCGAGCCCTGTAGGTCCCATTTATTATTCTTAAAAATATTATGATAGCGGTGTCGCAAGTTTTGAGACATTAATATCATATTATATGGCGAGGTAGCTCAGCTGGCTAGAGCACGCGGTTCATACCCGCGGTGTCGAGAGTTCAAGTCTCCCCCTCGCTACTGACATTTGAGATCAGGCAGCTGCCGGATCTCTTTTTTTAGCTTGATATTTACTTTTATTTATTAAATCGGTATAGTGTTAATACTAGGGTCGATAGTCATATTAGGAGTTTCAAATGAGAATCGGTATTGGTTATGATGTACACAGGCTGTGTGAGAATCGGGATCTTGTCATAGGCGGAGTCCGTATTCCTTATGAACGTGGTCTCCTCGGCCATTCCGATGCTGATGTTCTGTATCATGCCGTGATGGACGCTCTCTTAGGCGCTGCGGGTCTCGGGGATATAGGTCTTCATTTCCCTGATAATGACAAGAGGTTTGAAGGCGCGGATTCCGGGAGGCTTATGGAGCATGTCATGGAACTTCTGCGTGATAAGGGATATACTGTGTCAAATATTGACTGTACAATCATAGCTCAGGCGCCGAAGATGAGACCTTATATCGATGAGATGAGAGACAATATCGCCAGACTTTCATGTATTGAAAGAGACAGAGTAAATGTGAAGGCAACCACTGAGGAGCACCTCGGATTTACGGGCAGGGAAGAAGGAATAAGTGCCGAGGCTGTATGTCTGTTGGAGGAAAAAGATGATAAAGATATATAACACGCTTACAAGAAAAAAAGAAGATTTCGTTCCGGTTGAGCCCGGACTTGTAAAGATGTACGTCTGCGGGCCTACCGTATATAACTATATTCATATCGGAAACGCCCGTCCCATGATCGTATTTGATACGGTCAGGAGATATTTTTTGTACAAGGGATATGAGGTAAGATATGTCTCGAATTTTACTGATGTGGATGACAAGATAATAAAAGAGGCAATTGAGGAAAATACCACGTCAGAAGAGATAAGCCGCCGTTATATAGCTGAATGCAAAAAGGATATGGCAGGAATGAATATATTGCCTGCAACCGTGAATCCAAAGGCGACTGAAGAGATTGACGGAATGAAAAGCATGATATCGACTCTGATCGATAAAGGATATGCTTACAGGGCAGAGGACGGCACCGTCTATTACAGAACCAGAAAATTCAAGGGCTATGGAAAGCTCAGCCATAAAAATATAGATGATCTGGAGTCCGGACACAGAGATATAAAAGTAACCGGAGATCTGAAGGAAGATCCGCTTGACTTCGTGCTTTGGAAGCCGAAGAAAGAGGGAGAGCCTTCATGGGATTCGCCCTGGTGCGACGGCAGACCGGGATGGCATATAGAATGCTCTGTTATGGCAAAGAGATATCTGGGTGATACCATAGACATCCATGCAGGTGGCGAAGATCTGATTTTCCCTCATCATGAGAATGAGATTGCCCAGTCTGAGGCAGCGAACGGGGCGGATTTCGCTCATTACTGGATGCACAATGCATTTTTAAAGATCAACAATCAGAAGATGTCCAAATCGCTTGGTAATTTTCTGACGGTTAGGGGAATATCTGAAAAATATGATCTGCAGGTGCTGAGGTTTTTCATGCTGAGTGCCCAGTATAGAAATCCTCTCAATTTCAGCTTCGATCTTATGGATTCGGCAAAGGCATCGTATGAGAGAATAGTAAACGCCGAGACAAAGCTCATTGATCTTCTGAAGGATGCTGATGATGACGGTCTGACCTCGAATGAGGAAGCAAAACTTGAAGAGAGCGATAAATTCAGAATTGAATTTGAAGAGGCTATGGATGATGATTTCAATACTGCCGATGCCATAACGGCAGTATTTGACCTTGTGAAATTCATAAATACTAATGCAAATGAGGACAGTTCCGCTCAGTTTCTTACCGCGCTTCAGGAGGAATTAAAGAAACTCACTGATGTTCTCGGTCTCATCATAGACAGGAATGCCGCATCACTTGATGAGGATGTGGAAGAACTGATAAAGGAGCGGGAAGCTGCAAGAGCCGCAAAGGATTTCAAGAAGGCTGATGAGATAAGGGATCGTCTTCTCGGCATGGGAATCAGGCTTAAGGATACACGCGACGGTGTCAGATGGGAGAAAAGCTGATGGCTTTGAATGCTTTTTCTGTCAGAACCGCATTTGACACAGGACAGGAAGAAAGAGACATAGAACAATATTCTCCGCTGGAGCTTGCCTTTCTCGGAGATGCAGTGCAGGAGATAGTGGTAAGGACGCTTCTTGTAGAGACTTCGAGCGAGAAGCCGTCGAAGCTCCATGCCCACAGCTCGCATCTTGTGAGGGCACATTCGCAGGCTTTGATACTTGACTCGATAGATGATCTTCTTTCCGACTCGGAGAAGGATCTCGCCCGCCGCGGTCGCAATGCCAAGAGCGGAACAAGGGCGAAGAACGCGTCGATCCTTGACTACAGGAAAGCTACAGGTCTGGAGACGCTTCTGGGAGGGCTATTTCTGAAGGGAGAAGATGACAGGATCATGTATCTTCTCAGGACCGGCATGGAGAGAACCGGCTTATTGAATGAAGGTGAAAATAAATGAGAGATGAAGATTCTGTAATCGAAGGAAGAAATGTAGTGCTTGAGAGCTTCCGCTCCGGGCAGACGATAGAGAGACTTTTCATCCAGCAGGGACTGCGCGATGAAGTGATAATGAGGATAATAAAGGCGGCGGGAAAGCAGGGGACAGCCATAGATTATCTGCCGAAGGAGAGACTTGACGAGATGAGTCCGACAGGACATCATCAGGGAGTGATAGCTTATTCATCTTTAGTCAGTTACTGCGAGGTCGATGATATTTTAGACTACGCGGCAGAGAAGGAAGAAGACCCCTTTATTATTATCCTTGATGAGATAGAAGACCCTCACAACGTCGGCGCCATAATAAGAACCGCTGATGCATGTGGCTGCCATGGAATAATAATGCCAAAGAGAAGGACTGCCGGACTCACAGCAGCTGTACAGAGGGCATCAGCGGGCGCGCTTAATTATGCAAAGATCGCCCGTGTTACAAACATTGGCAAAACCATTGACGAGCTGAAGAAAAAAGGTCTCTGGTTTATATGCGCCGATATGGACGGGCAGTCAATGTACGACCTCGATATGACAGGTCCCATGGGACTTGTCATAGGGAATGAGGGATCCGGTGTCCAGCCCCTTATCAGAAAAAAATGCGACATGACAGCAGCTATCCCTATGAAGGGACATATAGGATCTCTCAATGCTTCTGTCGCTGCCGGGGTAATGGCTTATGAGATTTTGCGACAGAGAATAGTGAAGGGCAGATAAATGAATCCCGATATCGATTCTCTGGCCAAAAGATCAAAAGCCGGTGACGCATCAGCTGAAAGAGAGCTGATTGAGATCATGATGCCTCAGGTGAAAAAGATTGCTTCAATGACGCCATGCAGCGGAGAAGAAGCTGAAGATCTGGTTCAGGAAGGACTTATAGGACTAATTGAGGCCGTGAGGGATTATAATCAGGATATATCTGATTCCTTCTTTCCTTTTGCTGTTCTGTGCATAAAAAGGCAGATTCAGAATGCCAGGCAGAAGAACAGCCGTCAGAAGAACAGACCGCTTAATAATTATGTGCCGTTTGATACTGACGGAAATGAGGAACCATCAGATATTCTGGCGACAGACGCATCTGATCCGGAAAGAGTATTTTTTGATGACTGTAAGGTCAGAGACCTGCTTAATGATATAGATAACAAATTGAGCCCTTTTGAAAGACGAGTGCTTTTTCTTCATATTTCCGGCAGGAAAAATAATGATGTGGCAAGGATCCTTGACTGCAGCATCCGTTCGGTTGAAAACGCTCTGCACCGCATAAGACAAAAACTCAGGTGAAAATATGGATGAAATAAAAGATTCCGAGATTGAAAAGACACTTAATCTTCCCACACTTGCAAAATTCAAGCAGATGGGACCGAAGATAATAGATGATTTAAAGCAGGGAGTCCTTGTAAGTATCAATATCAAGAACTTCAAATATTTTAATGAAGTCTATTCCTCCGAAGAAGGTGACTGGCTTCTTCTTTTTATGATGAAATTTTTCATCACGGATAATCCGGACTGCGTTCTCGGAACCAGAAGCTATATAGATCATATCCTCTGCCTCTCGGAAGGAGGAGGGCTTAGTGAAAGTGAGCTGAAATCCAAATACGCAGACCTCGCTGAAAGGTTTCTGCATGAGGTCAACAGAAAATATACCAGAGCCAGAGTCCATCTGGAATGCGGCCTTTATGTTGTGCACAAGGGAGAGGATTTTCTGAAGGCTCAGGATAACGCGAGATACGCCAGGAGATCTATACGAAACAGTTATACGACAACGGTTGCTTTCTACAGGGATGAGCTCAGAAAAAAATCGCTGGAGGAAGCTGCTGTCATTCCTGATTTTACGAATGCACTTGAAAATCATGAGATCATTGTTTTACTTCAGCCGAAATATTCCGCATCCTCGGATACGATCGTCGGCGCTGAAGCCTTGTCAAGATTCAAGAATTCACAAGGGCGTCTGGAGTCTCCCGCCATCTATGTTCCGGTGCTTGAGGAGTCGGGACTGATTCCGGAGCTGGATCGCGATGTGATATTTCATGTAATAGACCTTCAGAGAAAGTGGATGGATATGGGAAAGAAGCTTTTCCCGATCTCTGTTAATCTGTCAAGAGTGGATTTCTACGAGAAAGGATTCATAGAGGAGCTTGAGAGGTATGCCGATGAGTCCGGAATACCTCACTGGTCAATAGAATTTGAGCTGACGGAGACGGCGGTAGTTGAAAATCTGTCTACAATAGTTGAGGCTCTGGAGATGCTGAGTCAAAAGGGATACAGGATAGCGCTGGATGATTTCGGAGCAGGGTATAATTCTCTGTATGTGCTTGGAAAGATACCGGCAAATGTAATAAAATTTGACCGCGGATTCGTACTTTATTCGATTCATAATGAAATAGGGAAAACCATATTGAAGAACCTGATAAAGACATTCCGGGAAATCAGATTCGAGGTTCTCTGCGAGGGCGTGGAGACAGAGGAAGAGAAAAAGGAAATAGTGGCGTGCGGCTGTGATGTTATCCAGGGTTATCTCTATGACAAGCCGCTTTCTATAGCTGATTTTGAATCAAAATATATCTTTAGGACAGAGAAGGCAATTTAGATATGATTTATATGGACAACGCAGCGACTACAAGGATGAGACCGGAAGTGCTTGAGGAAATGATGCCTTATCTCCGTGACTGCTACTCGAATCCTTCCGCTATTTACGGATTCGCGGGTGAGGCAAAGGCTGCTATAGACAAAGCCAGATCAAGAGCTGCAGAAATTCTGGGAGTAGACAGCGATACGATCTATTTCACGAGCGGAGGAACTGAATCCGATAACTGGGCGCTGGAATCAGCGGCTTTTTCTGATTCTGAAAAGAAGCACATAATAGTATCTGCCATAGAGCACCATGCCATACTGAGTACGGCTCTGTCTCTTGAAAGAAGAGGAATAAGATTTACATACATATATCCGGGGAAAGACGGCATTGTCGATCCTGAAAAAATAAGAAACGCAATCAGACCCGACACGGCTCTCGTATCAGTAATGACTGCTAATAACGAGATAGGTACTATAGAGCCGGTAGCTGAAATCGGAGCCATTGCGCACGAAAAAGGCGTTCTATTCCATACGGATGCGGTGCAGGCATTCGGTCAGATTCCGATAAATCCTGAAAAGATGAATATAGATCTCTTAAGCGCCTCGTCTCATAAGATATACGGACCAAAAGGCTCGGGCCTTATGTATATAAGAAAGGGACTGAAATTTCATGCTTTTATTCATGGGGGACACCAGGAGAGAGACAGGAGAGCAGGAACGGAGAATGTGGCGGCAATCGTAGGATTCGGGAAAGCCATATCGATGGCAGAGTCTGATATGGATGAGAGAATAAAAAAAGAGACCGCCATCAGAGATCACATGATTGAGAGACTTCTCGGAGAGATACCTGATTCCAGATTAAACGGCAGCAGAATAAAAAGACTTCCGAATAATATTAATGTGTCATTTAACGGGGTTGAGGGCGAATCGCTTATTATCCTCCTTGACATGAAGGGAGTGATGGCGTCTTCAGGATCAGCATGTACGGCAGGCTCAATAGATCCCAGCCATGTCCTTATTGCATGCGGGAATTCGTATGAAGAGGCCAGAGAAGGACTCAGACTTACTATTTCAAAAGACACGACTCTTGAAGAGGCGGACAGGACTGTGGACATGGTAGCTGATGCTGTAAGGCAGCTTAGGGAAATGTCGCCAATGTATTCGTGAGTAGTCTTAGACTTTTTTGGAGAGATATATGAATAATACAGTTGTAGTGGGAATGTCGGGCGGCGTGGATTCTTCCGTAGCCGCGTATCTTCTGAAAAAGCAGGGATATGATGTGATCGGCGTGACCATGCAGGTATGGCAGACCGAGGAGCAGGCCATTCTGGAGGATAACGGCGGCTGCTGCGGACTCAGAGCTGTTGACGACGCGAGACGCGTGGCTCAATACCTTAAGATTCCATATTATGTTATGAATTTCAAAGATGATTTCAGGCATTTTGTGATAGACGGATTCATATCGGAATATCTTGAAGGAAGAACTCCGAACCCCTGCATTGCCTGCAACAGATACGTGAAGTGGAACTGTCTTCTCAGGAGGGCAAGGCAGATTGGAGCTGATTATATAGCGACAGGTCATTACGCCAGAGTCGTTTCTCTTGACAGCGGACGAATGACGATAAAAAAATCCCATACTGTCACCAAGGATCAGACCTATGTGCTTTATTCTCTTACTCAGGAAGAACTTAAACATACTCTTATGCCGATAGGTGATTATGATAAGGACGAGGTGAGAAAAATCGCGTCAGCTGCCGGACTGCCGACAGCTCATAAGAGTGACAGTCAGGATATATGTTTTGTTCCTGATCATGATTATGCCGGATATATAGAGCGCGAGGCCGGCGACCGGCTGCCGGGTCCTGGATTTTTTGTAGACAAAGACGGCAATATTCTCGGAAGGAATAAAGGAATTACACATTACACGGTAGGTCAGAGGAAAGGACTCGGTCTGTCGCTCGGAAAGCCTGCTTTTGTGACAGAGATAAGACCTGAGACTAATGAGGTCGTGATCGGGGACGCAGCTGATGTGATGTCAAATCATGTGTTTTTTAATAATGTAAATGCCATGGCTCATGAGAAAATTGACGTGACAAGACATTATACGGCAAAAATCAGATATTCGCAGACAGAGACCGGCTGCAGTGTAGAAGAAACATCGCCCGGCTGCTACAGGGCGGATTTTGACAAACCGGTCAGAGCGGCAGCTCCCGGTCAGGCCATAGTCCTTTATGACGGGGACATAATAGAGGGCGGCGGAACCATTACCGGCAGGGAATGAGCGGATATTCATAAGGTTTGCGGTCCTTGTAGACAAGATAAGAATTGAATCCTATGTCTGTCAGGATGGATGAGACCCTGTTAAATTCAAGACCGACGTGACGGTTCTCGTGCGCATCGGAACCCAGGGTTAGCATCTTTCCTCCGAGACTCTTGTATCTTTTGATAAGATCAATGCCGGGGTTTGGCTCAGTGAGACCGGCACGATAGGCTCCTGAATTGATTTCCAGCGCCAGGTCGTGTTCAATGAGAAATATGAATATTTCATCGAAAAGTCCGCTGAAGTCAGTGTAGTTAAGGCATCCGTTCTCTGCTCCGTATGTCTTTATGCAGTATCTTTTCATATAATCAAGATGCCCCAGCGCGTCAAAATCAGAGAATGCGTGCAGATTGTCAAGAGTACACTGAAAGTATTCAAGATATGATTCGTGTACGTTTCTGCCTTTAAAATATTCGGGATAATATGGATCCTTTCCGTTTGCATAATGTATGGATCCGATTATGAAGTCGAACCCTTCGGAAACTATCTTTTTATTCACTCCTGCCAGATGGGGAGTGAGTCCGAGCTCCAGTCCGGTAAGAACAGTAAGGTCTGAATCGGAGAGAGCTGATGCTATGGGCTTTATTTTCCGGAGATAATCTTTTGTGTCAAGATCAAAGAGATATCCGTCAGCACCGGGAGCATCCCCGTCTTTATGATCCGTTATTGTGATGCCTATAAGACCTTTTTCTTTCGCGGCAGCAGCCTGAGATACCGGATCTTCCTCGCAGTCGCCGGAGAACGAAGTGTGAATATGCTGATCCCAGAATAATTTTCTCATAAAAATGTCTTTCTGTAATTCATCGTTCATATCAAATTTCAAGTAAGCAGTTCAACTATACTTTCTATTTAATATTTATGCAAGGGAAATGCAAATGAATGATGGCGTCAACCAGACGATCTGCGGCACTGGGATTATGAAGATCCGTTGAGATGTAGTCCACGATCTCATTCAGATCTTCTTCAAAAAGGGGAAGAAATGACAGCTTATACTTTTTCACGGATGTGGCTCCTTACTCTGGTGAAGACTTCATCTGCGGAGTATCGTTCGTCCGATTTCGCTGCTGCTGCATCGGCTTCATCGAGCTTGCGTTCTGTGTCGTCAGTGAGTGCGGAGTACTGTTCGATACTTAAAAGAACCATAGTGCCATAGCCGTTCTTTGTGAGAAAGACAGGTTCATTTGATTCCATGACAGTTTCTTCAAGTTCAGGGAACTTGTTTCTAAGATCAGATACTGGACGAATGTTAATCATAGCAAACCCTCCTTTGCTATCAACATAATATCATTATTTTATCATAATCACAAGGAGAAAGATGAGGGGGAGGTCATGATCTCTAAAGCCAGAGGCACAGGGGACCGCCACCCCCTCTTGCTTTGATTTTCGCGAAATTCGCACTCTTGGGTCAGCAGGCAGTCCGCTGGATCCCGAAGAAATTACAATACTTTTTGAAACCGCAGGTAAAGCGTGGAAACAAGCGCTTCTTCTGCGGTTTTTTCGTGCGCGGAGCTGTGCGTTTGACCTCGGATTTCCACCACCAGATATCTAGGGAATGTGATTCAAGATATAGGAAATATGATTCAAGAATTCATCTGTTTTGCTTTCCAGGGAGAATCACTATATAATTTTATTTTTTTAAAACTTTTTGCACACATGCCTTGTCTAAGTATTGAAAGGCGGTGATATAGTGTATAAAGATTTTATAGAATGGTTTATTGCACTGATTCGAAAGGATATGGAGGAATATCAGCAGGATCAAAAGAAAAAGGAGTTATTGTTTGGAAAAATTAAAGGAAGAAAGATGAGGGAAAAGTAAAAATGAATATTGGTTATACAGAGGCTGTTCGACTTGCCTTGGCAGGAGAAGAACAGGGATTTAGCTATTTATATGAAAACACTTATAAAACAAAATATTATCTGGCTCTTCAATACATGAAAAATCAGGAAGCTGCAGAGGATGTGTTGCAGGATGCTTATATAAGAGCATTTTCCAAGCTCGATACATTACAGGATCCGGAAAACTTTTCTGCATGGCTGGGACAGATAGTAGCAAATACGGCAAAAAATGCTTTGGTAAAGAAAAATCCAATATTGTTTACGGATGTTGAGGAACAGACGGACATGGCGGATTATACAGAAAAAATCGAAGATGATGATATTGATGGACAGCCTGAGCTTTCCTATACAAGAGAAGAAACAAGAACTCTTGTGCATGAGCTGATTGATTCATTATCAGAAGAACAACGCATGTGCATACTTATGTTCCATATAGAAGATATATCAATTAAGGATATCGCGCAGACATTGGGATGTTCAGAGAATACAGTTAAGTCGCGTTTGAACTATGGACGAAAAAATTTGAAGACAAAGGCAGAAGAACTTCAAAAGAAAGGATACAAGCTTTACAGTCTTGCACCACTTCCACTGCTTCTTTTACTGCTTCGTACAGAAGAGAACAGTATGCTTGCAGAAGGAAGCATACAGAAGTGTGGACAGGAGATTGCAAAATCTGTATTTTCACAGATGGAGCAGTCTGGACAAGTGGCAGATGGCACCAAAGGAGCATCTGAAAGTACAGGAAATGGGCAGAGTCAGCCAATTGCCGGAGCGAAAGAAGCAGCAGGCACAGCTGCCAAAACAGGATTTTTGGCTACAACAGCAGGAAAAATAACCATAGCTGTCATAAGTGTTTGTGTTGCAGGTGGAGCAATTTTTGGAATTTCACAGCTTGTAGGAAAAAATAATTCACAGGACAAAAAGCCGGCAGTACAGCGTGAAGACAAGAAAACTGATGAGAACGAATCACAGAATACTGAGAATGAGCCTGTTACAGTAAAAGATAGTGATTATCCTGAACTGATCGAGGGCTCGCTTACAAAGGATGAGCTGGAATATGTGCTGGCTAATGGACCGAAGCAGTTGACAGCTGATGGACTTTCAGATTCAGAATATCAGACTATATTAATTGATTTATGTGCATCTGACAAAGACGGAAAGTACATTACATATTTAGGAACAGATGCAAATTATCGTTGGGGATATGATGTCAAAGCTATAAATAGATTTTTCCGGGTATTTACTGATTATCAGTTTACAGAGGATAATGACAGCGATTCAGACTACGGCAATGATGTAAAGGATGATACTATCTGGTTTGCACCGGCAACTCCGGAATATAAATTATCAGCTTCTATCACGGATGCAAGTTACCTTGATGACCAAATGCAGATTCATTACGTATATGTAAAAGACTCATATGAAGAAGGCAAGACTACGACTAATAAGCTTGCAACTTTGGAGCGTAGCGAGGATGGAAAATTCAGGATCGTTACGATTGAAGATGATACTTCCACTATTGCTGATACGGATACAGATAACACTGACACATCAGACAATACTGGCGATACAAGTAGCATAGGTACAGTATACAAAGGTGTTTTGAAGTCTATACAAAACAATGATCCGGGATATGAATTTACCATAGCCGGTGGAAGCAATGATTACGAGTACTTCCTGTGTGATATGAATGGTGATGGCATAAAAGAGCTGATCGTTGGAGCTGTTTTTCCAGAGAATGTATTTAATGCCTATGATGTGAGAGTATTTACCATAAATCAGGGAGCCTCTGGTGCAGAGGCAAAGGCTTTGAGTGGTGAGTTTGCCACACTCACGTTGTATATTCCATCAGATGGAAATGGTTTGTATACTTTAGACAGCATGAGCCGTGGAACCGGAAAGACAGATATCTGCCGTGTGACTATGGACGGTGATACGGTTACAAAGGGATATACACCGGAGATTTCATTTATCATGGGTGATGGTACAGATAAAGAGTTTCATGCATCTAACCCGGCTGTTCAGTGGAAAAGCATATCGGATTTGACTGGATTAGATGAATAAATATAAGATATCTGGCGACAGGCACTGTTAACGTGAAATCATCTATCGTGAAGACGGTACAGGAAAGCCGTTCGAAATAAACGGACTGACCGTACCGAAATACGGCTCATACATTGAATATGAAGTATTCTAAATTTAATCACCAATAGGAGGGGAAAACAATGAAAAACTTTAATATCAAAGAGTGGGTCAAGACCCACAAGCCTCACACCGCAGGCATTATCACTGTCACCGTCGTTGCTACTGCACTTATCGTGGCAACAGCATCCGGTGCATTCGCACCTACAAAGAGCATGGCAGACGAGTCCGTCAAGCCGACGACAAGTGCAAGCTCTAACACAAACAAGGCAAAAAAGCCTACTGACGTCGATGTGAACGTCAAAGCAGACGACGACAAGGAGGTTTCGGACAAGGCCGAGACAAATGCCAAGGCAAACCCGAACGTGTCTGAAGCCACAACGGAAAAAGCTGAGGAGAACAAGACGACTGCTGACACCACCACCAAGACAGCAAAGCCTACCACGGCTCCATCGACTGACAAGTCGAACGCTGGCACATCCAAGAGTTCCGGCTCATCAAGTGCAAGCCAGTCCAAGAGTTCCAGCTCATCAAGTGCAAGCCGGTCCAAGAGTTCCGGCTCGTCAAGTGCAAGCCGGTCCAAGAGTTCCGGCTCGTCTACACCGGCCGGGAAAAAATGGATTCCCGAGCAGGGACATTACGAAGACAACACGGAATGGGTGCCGAACATCGTAACCATTGTTGACGAACCCAAGCACACCGAAACCTACGACGTATACAGGATGTACTGGTATAACACCGGCCAGTGGGAAGAGACCACCGATCCCAACCGATTCGAAGAATGGACCAAAGATAAGGATGGCGGCCAGTTGTACCCGGCTTATCATCCATATGCCAGAGAAGAGGATAACCCCCTCTTCATCCGTCGTAATGCAAATGGAAGTACTGACCAGTACAGTGACCACACAATTATCGGACCGTATTACAAAACCACCCCTGCCAAAACCCACACCGAGGACCACGGTTCCTACCAGGTCACCGGCAAAAAATGGGTCGTTGACGTGCCGGGCCACTGGGAGTAATCCTGGGCAAAGCCTCATGACGAAACGCACTGCATGACCAAAATGATCATAGCGAAAGCCCCACAGCACCATGCCGTGGGGCTTTCTTTATTGATTGGCATCAGGACTCATAGATTACCAGATAAAAAAGGATGCCATCCAGTCCCTTATCCCAATTAACAGTGCCTGTCACCAGATATCTCTCACGGGCATTGCAAATGGTATCGATCCGGCCACTAAGGGTAATAATGTAAAATAGTGAAAAAATAGTGTAATTTTAATGAAAAAATTGGCGCTCTCGTGATATAATATATGTGTCGGGAGGACGCTTTTTATGATTAAAGCTACTTTGTCAAACAAGATATTAAAGTATATTACGGAGATTGATAAAAATAGGTATAAGGTTTCAGAGGTTTCGCTGCCTGTTGCTGTAGCAAGCAAGTTACGGAAAAATTCAAAAAAGAAAAGCTCCTATGCATCTACAAAAATTGAGGGGAATCCTTTATCAGAGAAGCAGGTGGATGAGGTTATAGATAGTGACGAGCGAAAGCATTATCTTAAACCGGAGCAGGAGGTTCGCAATTATTTTCTGGCATTGAATTATCTGGAAGAGAAGGCAGCTAAAAAGGAGCAGTTTTCCAAAAAACTGATATTGGATGTACAGAAGTATGTTGAAAAGGGAGCATCAAAAGAAAAGATAGGACTTCGAGGACCAATGCCGCCCGGAGTATTATTTGCTGTATATGATTCTCAAACAGGAGATCCGGATTATATTCCGCCGGAATATATTGATATACCGGATTTGTTGGATGAATTGGTAGAATATGTAAATACAACAGATGATCATCCGCTCATCGTTGCAGCAGTGGTTCATTATCAGTTGGTAACTATTCATCCGTTTGAAGATGGAAATGGGAGAACAGCAAGATTGCTTTCGGGATATATTTTAGATATCAACGGATATGGGTTCAATGGCATTGGCTCATTAGAAGAGTATTTCGCATATGATATTGATGAATACTATAAATCCATTCAGATGGGGCTTCCTGCACTGTATTATTCTGGGCGTGATAATCCCCCTCACCCAGAGATTTGGATCAATTATTTTCTTCGTATGGTTCTGCTGTATTCAAATAAGGTTTGTGAATTATCAGAGAGTTCAAATGGCGAGGAGTTGGAAGGAAGCCTTTCGTATCTAAAAGGTAAAGAGAAAGAATTGCTCTTACTTCTCATGAAGAACTACAAAAGAGAGTTCACGCCTATCGAAGTCAGCAAAGAGCTTAAGGTTACAAATAGGACTGTAATCAATCGACTTGCAACACTTGTAAAAAATGGATTTGTTGTTCCGAACATGGTTAAGGAGCGTATACGATCCTATGAGCTTTCCGACTTTACAAAGCAGAATGAAAAGGAGATAAAAAAGCTTTTGAAGTCAACTACCCCGACCTAAGCTATCGCTTTGAGGTCGGTACACGTTGGTGACAGGCACTGTTAATGGGTTAAGAGCGGAAAGAGTGCAATTGAACAGTATGAATAATAGTAAGTTTGTGATTCATACTGATGAGGAAAGCGTTGAATACCTAAAGAAGAAAGACAATAGATTAGCTACTGTAATTAATGTGATAGGAAATATTGAATGTTCTAATCATATTGATGGGTATTCTTTTGTCATTGGTGAAATTATTGAACAAATGCTATCAGTCAAAGTCGCAGATGTATTTAGAAGTAGGTTGTTGGATTTGTGTGGCAAAGAAATAAGTCCAGATAATATTAGGAAGTTGACTGAAGAGCAATGGAAAACAATCGGCATATCAAATGCAAAGAAGACTTATATCATGAATTTTACAGACGCTGTTGAATCCGGACTGCTACAGTTAGAATCATTGGAAGAGAAATCTGATGATGAGGTTTTAGAAGAATTAACAGCGATAAAAGGTATTGGTCCATGGACGGCAAAAATGTATTTGATATTTGTTCTTAAAAGGCTTGATGTTTTGCCGTATGAAGATGGAGCGTTTATGCAAGCATTTAGATGGCTATACGAAAAAGATAAAAAGGTTACCAAGGAAGCTGTTATTAAGAAATGCAAAAAATGGAAGCCGTATTCATCTATCGCTTCACGATACCTTTATCGAGCGTTAGACGGAGGAATGACAAAAGTACATTATGAGGAGTTAGCGAGAGGCGGCTATGAAGCAGATGTCAATCTTTGAATATAAGAATCAGGGAGATACATATAGTCGGATTTGTGGTGCCATTGGGTGTGAGCAGAATGTTCCTGCGTGGCCTGACGAGTTTGGTAAATCAATAAAAAAATACTTAACGGATGCGGGAATCCCAGAAATTCGTACTTTGAGTTTGTTTTCGGGTGCTGGAGGATTAGATATCGGATTTTCTGATGTGGGTTTTGATATTATTGAATCCGTTGAAATTGAGAAAAAGTTTTGTGAAACTTTAGAATTGAATTCGGGTGTCGGCAAGCAGTTTCAAAACACTCATGTGAGATGTATTGATATCAGAGAATATTCGGGCGATAATCTCGGAAAGATAGATTTTATTATTGGCGGCCCCCCGTGTCAGACTTTTAGTGCAGCTGGGAGAAGAGCAAATGGGGTATTAGGAACAACAGATGCAAGGGGCGTTTTGTTTAGAGAATATGTTCGCTTACTTCAGAAACTTTCTCCCGCAGGTTTTTTGTTTGAGAATGTATATGGGATTGTTGGGGCACAAGGTGGAAAACCGTGGGCGGAAATACTACAGAGTTTTTCTGATGTTGGTTATAGATTATTCTATAGAATCTTAGATGCTGCTGATTATGGGGTACCTCAGCACAGAGAACGTTTGATAATAGTTGGGTTGAAGAATGGTACATTCAGATTTCCTAGGCCTACTCATGGGCCGGATTCCATAGATGAGCAACCTTTTTATAACGCAGAAACTGCTGTAGAGGGTCTCGATTTATCAGAAGATGAATCTAAGTCTGGGATTGGAGGAAGATACGGAGCATTACTTGATGACATCCCGCCGGGACTAAATTACAGTTTTTATACAGAAGAAATGGGACATCCAAATCCGATTTTTGCATGGAGATCTAAGTTTTCCGACTTTTTATATAAGGCAGATCCAAATCAACCTGTCAGAACTATAAAGGCCTCGGGTGGGGCATATACTGGTCCGTTCCATTGGGATAATAGATTTTTTGCATATCCTGAGTATAAAAGGCTACAAACATTTCCTGATGATTATGAGATAAGTGGTTCAAAACAGGTGGCGGTTAAGCAAATAGGAAACTCTGTTCCTCCTCAGCTTGCTAGAATGATGGCAATTGCAATAAGGATACAAGTATTTAAGACGGTTTTTCCATTTGAATTATCTCTGTTAGATGAAGGTGAAGAACTGACATTCAGAAAGCGCAAGAGAGAACTAACTGCTGTATATAAGCATAAAGCTGAAATGGCAATTGCATCACTAAAAGAGCATAAAGTTATTCTTCCAGATTCGCATACTTATTACAGTGCTATGGATGACACTTTTGATTATAAGGAAGTTAAACCCGGTAAGGCACAATACCGTATTGAAGCCGATTGGGGCGAAGAGTTGAACATTTCGGTATATGATGTAGAAAACAGTAGTGCAAATGAAGAAGCGAGAATAACCATAGAGGCTAATGGAGTTGATTTGAATATCGGCCCTAAAAAGATCCGGATTGATATCTTTTCAAATGCTGAATTAGCATATACAGTCGGATGGAAGGCATTTGAACATGAATTGATAATTAATGCGATAAAAGCAGATTTGGTGCAATTGAATGGATATTATCAATATGTTCCGAAGCTTAAGTGTTCCTGCGAAATCTTTTTAAACCACCCATATAGAAAACCACTCGAGAAGATAGTGTCAGGGGACTACGTGGCTCAGATAGTATCGACGAGCGAGCTTGCTGAATCCTGGGATGTTCTTGAAGAGGAAGTATTTGATGTTGCCGAGTACCTTCGAAAGATAGGCTATGAAATAAGAAATCACAACACTAACCCGCAAATTGAAGAAGGGCAGTGGTTAATCCCTTATGCTTTTCCTACATTAACGAAGCAGAGCGTTCAGCTTAGAAAGAGGTTGAGATAATGACAAAAGAAAATAAGAATTCAAATGAGGAACATCTGGTAGTCTATGGAGATAGATCAGAACTGCATACGCAAGAACGCATCAGCATATACTATGAGGGCTATCAAAATGCGGAAACACAAGCGAGATATAGAAAACTGAATAGAGTTTTGGGAGAAGGATATTTAGAGAAGAAGTACAATGAAATTGATACGGTAGATTTATCGGAATTAAGCGAAGAAAATAAGCAGCTACTTAGAAAATTGGTAAATGGCGTTACCAGCGAGGTTGGACGTGCTTTGGTAGGCGTGGCTTTTCTTCAACTCACAATCAAAAGTATTGTGCCGGAACAAAGCATTCGGCTCCATAAGGGGACGACTCGTAATGGATCTTTTTCGTGGGTAAATGGAATATCGATGCGAACGCTTGATGCATCATATAATACGCCTTTCTTAAGGCAGTATGGTCTGCTTAATGTTAATAAATTTGGCGTATTTATGACAAGAAGCCTCGCGGAGAATTATCCATATTCAAAACTTTATAAGGCTGAAATGAAGGGACCGTTTACAGAGTGGATTGATATTGTGGATGCACTCGAAAACGGATCGATGCAGGCAGATCTAGGATTGAGTTTTCTTATGATTCTACTTAAGAATAGATCTGATTCATTCCAGCAGTCTGCAGAAGAAGCGATAGCCCTTGTGACAAAGCATAAAAAAGATTCGTTTTCAACCATTAAGAAGTTATTGGTGAAGTTTTATAACGAGACAGAATATTCTGCAAGAGCTTTTGAAGTTGTTATGCATGGCTTTATGCAAGCGATGCAGGAAGAACATCGATTAGGTGATTATCAGGTCGTTCCGATGTCTCAAATGCGTTCTGCAAACAAGAAACATGGTAATGTTGGTGATATTGAATTGCAGGACGGAAAAATAATCGTAGAGTCTTGGGATGCTAAATATGGGAAACCATATTTACGTGATGAGCTGGAAGAACTCAATGACAAAATACTATCATCTCCTGGCGTAAAACTAGCTGGATTTGTTGTGGATCGTGAGCCAGATCTTAGAAAAGAAATCAGAGATAGGATGGAAGATATTACATCCATGACAGGGGTGGAAATTAAGATTTTTTCATTTGATCAATGGATAGATTGGCTAACCGCAGGGATAACTACCAGGCTCGATCAGCTTGGGTATAAGTGGTTAATAGCCGTTGTTGAATCGTTTGGACAAAAGAGACCTGACATGGCTCCAATAGATGAACCGTGTGATGACTGGATAGCAGACTTAATTAGAATATTGGAATGAAGAGGAGCCGGTAAATTGATAAAGGCAATATCATTATTTTCCGGTGCTGGTGGTATGGATGTCGGCTTTGAAAAGGCCGGGGTTGAAGTGGTACTGGCAAATGAAATAGATAAGGTGGCTGCTGAAACTTACATGACAAATCATCCTGGTACAAAAATAATTGTGGATAATGTTAATAACATTTTTCCCACACTGGAGAATTACAAAGATATTGATCTGATCTTTGGTGGTCCTCCATGCCAAGGTTTTTCTGTAATAGGAAAAATGAATCCGAAGGATGAAAGAAGTCAACTAATATGGGCATTCCTTAAGGCAGTTGAAATTGTTAAGCCGAAAGCGTTTGTGATGGAAAATGTGAAGGCTCTTGCTACCATTAACAAGTGGAGAGATGTAAAGGAATCCTTTCTTAGTAAGGCACATAATCTTGGATATACATGTATTCCTTTTATTGTTAATGCTGCAGAATATGGAACTCCTCAAAAAAGAGAGAGAGTTTTTTTTATCGGCATTAGAACTGATGTGGATTTTGAAAATATGATATGGGAGAAAATTAATGCCCAGAAGCGAAAAGCACCAGTTATTAGAGACTTGTTTAAAGATTTAGGACCAGCCGGAACAGATATAAACCCTAGAACTTGTAATGCGAAAATAACATATGCTATAAAACCGATAATAAGAAAAATACCATATGATTGTCTGATGTTTAATGGAATCGGGCGCCCAATAGATCCGGACGGATATTCAAGAACAATTACGGCATCTATGGGCGGGAATATGACATTGATAGTTGATGAGGAATATCTGCAAGATAAATCAGCTGATAACTGGATACAGGAATACTATGACAAGCTGGTTAATCATGAAATCACTCCAAAATTCGAAGAGGCTCCTGAAAGATTGAGACGACTCACAATTAATGAAACCCGCCGCCTTCAGACATTTCCCGATGATTATATTTTTTGTGGAGCTAAGACCAATGTGTATAAACAAATTGGCAATGCGGTGCCATGCGAAATGGCGAAAACAGTGGCAACTGCGGTAATCCAATACTTGGAGGAAACAGGAAAATTAAAGCCATAATTTAAGTAACTATTATGAATATGCAAGGAAGGAGGTCGCAATATTGAAGCGTATTTGTCCAGGAACGTTAATAACGCTCGTATTCCAGAGCCGAAATATCTGGTGACAGGCACCAACGTGGTATACCTAGCGTCAACCGAGAGCACTTGAAAGTTTGATAATTTCAGCTGCTCCTATTTTTTTTGAAGGAAATGACAGCCGGAGCCAGGCAAATGCTATTTTTTAGACATGATAAATAAGCTGTCAAGAGTTGAGACAGCTTGAACTATTTGATAGTATAAGTTGTGAAGGTGCGCGGTATTTATAAAACTAATTTGCGATTATTAAAGTGCTTCCGGTCG
>ONDV01000013.1 GCA_900316665.1 uncultured Lachnospiraceae bacterium | reverse complement strand
CACGACGAAAAACACAATGTTCGCCACCATCTGTGCATCTCATGGCTTCCATGAATCCTTGCAACGAAGATTCTCATTATTAATGTGGGAAGTTTTAGTAATTTACTAAAACCAGGCTGACACTATGATCATAATATCATAATACGAAAAAAAAATCCGTCCCCAATATGGGGACGGATGAAAGAAAGGAACACTTTATAGTCATGCCTTCTTTGCGAGCTCAGCCTTGATGTCCTCGGTGAGCTTCGGCACGATCTTATTCAGGTCACCGACGATACCAATATCAGCAACATCAAAGATAGGAGCAGACTCATCTTTGTTGATCGCAATGATGAGATCAGATTCCTCCATACCTGCGACATGCTGAATTGCGCCGGAGATACCTATCGCGAAATAAATCTTGGGACGGACAGTCTTACCTGTCTGACCGACCTGAAGATCCTTCGGCTTCCAGCCATTATCTACGACTGCACGTGAGCAGGATACTTCGCCGCCAAGGGCCTCAGCAAGATCCTCAAGGATCTTGAAATTCTCTGCGCTTCCAACTCCACGTCCGCCGGAGACAAGGATCTTAGCCTTCTGGATATCTACTACATCAGAAACGGCCTTTACGACCTCTTCGATCTTTACATATCTGTCATTCGGTGTGAATCCCGGATTGTAATCGATCACTTCAGCCTTAGCACCTGCGATCGGAGCGATTTTCTGCATAACGCCCGGACGTACTGTAGACATCTGAGGACGGTTATCAGGGCAGGCGATCGTAGCGATCGTATTTCCGCCGAATGCGGGACGTGTCATAAGGAGCTGATTATGCTTCTGCTCTACACCCTCCTTAGGCTGCATAGGGAAATCGCCGATATCAAGGCTGGTGCAGTCTGCGGTAAGTCCTGTGTGAACTCTTGCTGAAACTGTCGGGCCAAGATCACGGCCGATAGCTGTAGCGCCTACAAGGAAAATCTCAGGCTTGTATTCGTTAATGACGGAAGCAAGCGCATGAGCATAAGGCTCGGTCCTGTATGTCTCAAGCTCAGGATCACTTACTACGATGACACGGTCAGCGCCGTATTCAGCGAGCTGTGATGTAAGCTTATCCTTGTCGTCCTTGAAATAACCAACAAGAACTGCAGTCACCTTTGTGTCAAGCGGCTTAGCAAGATCTTTTGCCTTGCCGAGGAGCTCGAAGGCGATATTGTCGATGTGGTTATCTACCTGCTGTGCGTAGATATATACGCCCTTGTAATCTTCTAAACTCATTATCTCATGCCTCCGTTAAATATAATGCTTCTCGACGAGAGCGTCACAAATGGTCTTTGCGCCCTCATCAGCGTCAAGATCCTTGTAAATTGTGCCGGCACCCTTTCTGACTTTATCAGATGCCTTTGCGATCTTTGTAGGAGAACCTGCGAGACCCATATCCTCATCTTTCAGAGTAGTGAGATCCTTGCGGCCCCATACTGTAAGCTCAGCGTCAACAGCATCCCAGATTCCCTTCGGAGTCATATAACGTGGCTTATTGAGCTCTGAAAGAGCTGTGACAAGGCAAGGCATCTTGGCTGTAAGCACATGATAACGGTCATCAAACTGGCGCTTTACAGTCACGGTGTGCTCGGACTCGTTTACCTTTATTGCTTCCGCATAAGAGATAACGGGAAGTCCGAGATGCTCAGCGATCTGAGGACCTACCTGAGCTGTATCTCCATCGATAGCCTGACGTCCTGTAATGATAAGATCATAATCAGGAATCTTTCTTATGGCAGCTGCAAGTGTGGAAGACGTAGCCCATGTATCAGCTCCGCCGAGAGGACGATCGGTAATAAGAACGCCCTTGTCAGCTCCCATTGCGAGTGCCTCGCGAAGAACTGCATCAGCCTTCGGAAGACCCATTGTCATTACAATAACTTCTGCGCCTGTCTCGTCCTTTATACGGAGAGCGGCCTCAAGACCTGCCTTGTCATCAGGATTCATGATGGCAAGCATGGCTCCACGATCCAGAGTTCCGTCCGGCTTGAATTTTACGCCGCCGGCGGTATCCGGTACCTGTTTTACACATACGATAATCTTCACGGTAAAATTCCTCCTGTATTATTTCAGCAGCTTTCCTGCGATGACCATGCGCATAACTTCGGATGTTCCTTCGTAGATCTCAGTGATCTTCGCATCTCTCATCATACGCTCCACATCATATTCTCTGATGTAGCCATAACCGCCATGCAGCTGAACTGCCTCGGATGTAACCTCTACAGCAATGCGGGCAGCAGCGAGCTTTGCAATGGCAGCCTCTTCGCTGTATGTTGAAGCCTGAGCAAATCCGACAGCATCCTTAGCTGCAGCAGCTCTGTATACGAGCAGCTGTGCGGCATCACATTTTGCCTTCATGTCAGCGAGCTGGAACTGAGTATTCTGGAAAGCTGAGATAGAACGGCCGAACTGCTTTCTCTCTTTGACATAGTTGACTGTAAGTTCAAGTGAACCCTCAGCCAGTCCAAGAGCCTGAGTAGCAATACCGATACGTCCGCCATCGAGAGTGTGCATAGCGATAGGGAATCCCTTTCCGCGGACGCCCAGCTGATTTTCAGCGGGAACCTTGCAGTCCTGGAAGATAAGCTCGTATGTAGCTGATCCGCGGATACCCATCTTGTGCTCCTTGGTTCCGAATGTGAATCCCGGAGTATCTTTATCTACTATGAAAGCAGTAAACTTCTTTGAAGGTCTGCCTTTCCTGTCAGGAACGATGTCTGTATAAGCAATAATGATATATACATCAGCTTCCTTACCGTTTGTAATGAAGCACTTTGAACCGTTCAGAGTCCAGTACTTGCCGTCCTCGGAAAGAACAGCTTTTGTCTGAACGCCCTGTGCGTCAGTGCCGGCGCCCGGCTCTGTGAGACCGAATGCTCCGAGCTTTCTGCCTGATGCAAGCTCAGGGATGTACTTCTTCTTCTGCTCTTCTGTACCGAAAGTCATGATAGGGTCGATGCAGAGAGATGTATGAGCTGAAAGAGCAACTGCCGTGGTGCCGCAAACCTTTGCGATCTCCTCGAGACAGAGTACATATGTAAGCTCATCACAACCCTGTCCGCCGTATTCTCTGGGAGCTGTAATTCCCATAAATCCGGCCTTGGCAAGCTTGTCGAAAGTCTCACGCGGGAACTTCTCTTCCTCGTCTGTCTCCTGAGCAAGAGGCTTTACTTCTGTCTGAGCAAATTCTCTGAACAGATCTCTCGCCATTTCATGTTTTTTGTCTAACGTGAAATCCATTTGTTTCCTCCAATGCAAGATAAAATCTTTATATTATTTCTGATCAACAGGAACCTTGCCGCCGTTTGAGTAGTCATAGAATCCGATTCCGGTCTTGACTCCGAGGTGCTTTGCGCGAACCATCTTCCTGAGAAGAGGTGATGCCGCATATTTGTTATCGTGTGTCTCGTCAAAGATGACATCCATGATTGCAAGGATGATGTCGAGACCGATGTAGTCGCCGAGTTCAAGAGGTCCCATGGGATGATTGCATCCGAGCTTCATTGCAGTATCAATGCCGGCAATGTCAGATGTGCCTGCTGCATATACGCAGATAGCTTCATTGATCATGGGAACAAGGATTCTGTTAACTACGAAACCTGCAGCCTCATTGACCTGTACAGGGGACTTGCCGAGAGCGACAGCTATATTCTTAACCTTCTCGACCATATCATCAGGTGTGTTGGCACCCTTTATTACCTCAACGAGCTTCATGACAGGAGCCGGATTGAAGAAGTGCATTCCGATGATAGGCTTGGAAAGACCTGTGCCGATCTCTGTAATGGAAAGAGATGAAGTATTAGATGCAAAGATGCAGTCCGGATTCTTTACGATATTGTCCTGAAGATCTCTGAAGCAGTCCTGCTTGATCTTCATGTTCTCGAGAGCCGCCTCTACAACGAGATCCGGATCAGTTGCGATCGTGTTGAGACCGGTCTTGACCTTAGAAAGCACCTTGTCTTCTGATGCCTGATCAAGCTTTCCTTTTGCCACTCTCTTGTCGAGCTGCTTCTTGATCTTTGAGAATCCGCCCTGAGCGAACTCTTCCTTGATGTCGCAGAGATAGACTGTCTCGACTTCATCACACATAGCAAATGCCTGCGCGATTCCGGAGCCCATTGTGCCTGCACCGATAATTGCTACTTTCATGTGTTTCCCTCCTAGTACAGATGTGGATGCAGATTCCTTTCGGCTCTGACCGGTCGGTCTCTGCATTGTCGCCGGCATGAAAAAGCCGGTAAAATAAATAGTTACCAGAAATTCATCTGCGGATATATCAGCTTCATTCGTTAATATTTTAACAAATAATATTAAAAAAATCAGCTGCCCGCCAACGTGTCTAATTCTAGCATAAGCAATATATGCATTCAAGACCAAAAGTGCTCTCGCAGCTGATGTATGTGCAAATTTTTATTACAGTCTCTGCCGATATTTACAAGACATTGAAGAAGGTATGTCCCTTCAGCGTAAACTTGTCTGCTATCGTCCGGTTTTGGAGCCAGGACTGCATGCTGAAGGCTTTAGGCGTCATGAAAAAGAGCTGGTTCATGGGGCCTCCGGGTCCCTGATATCTCTGACCGCTCATGGCTGCCTTGCATGCGTTCACTGTTTCCTGATTTATCAACTCTGGATGGGCGAGATAATATTCCAGAACTGTCATCCCGCTGTCCTGCCAGGTTCCGTTCACCTTCACCCACTGATGGCGGGTCACCGGCTCAAACTGATTTTTCTGATAAACCACGGCGGAAATTGTATTCACGTTTCCGAATCCGTATTTTTTACAGAAAACTCTGTTAAGGATCACGGACGCCACGGCGAGCTTGCCGGCATAACCCTGGTTTCCGGCCTCGGCAGTCACTATGGCTTCAAGCAGATTAAGTTCGCTGCTGTTTTCATAGACCTGCCCCTGGCTTGACGATATCTTTGATACATTCTCCAGATTTTCTTCAGCATGATTTACATCATTCTGTTTCTCATCTACGTTTTTTGCAGCTTCATCGATCTTAGTCTGGTCTCCGGTATTTTTTGCATCGTCAAGAGTCTTCTTTGCTTCTTCAAGCTCCTGATTTTTCTTTGTAAGCTCTGCCTCGGCAGCGGCTTTTTCAGCTTCCATCTCCGCTGCCGCTCTCTGTGCAGCCGCAGCCTGGGCTGCCGCCACCTGAGCATCGATTGCCTGGACAGAGGCTTTGTAACCGCTTATCTCACGATCGATTTCATCCACATCCGTGGATGCCGCGATTACTTCCTTATTCTTATCGCTCAATTTATCATTTTCACTTGCCAGAAGATTTTCAAGCTCTCCCTGTTTTGAAGAAAGAGTGTCGCTGTACCTTGTAAGATCACCCTGCCTGGTTTTAAGAGCATCAGTTTTTTCTTCAATTGTCTTCTGGAGTTTTTCAAGAGATGAGATCATCTTCTCATTATATTTATGGATGGAATAGATATACTGAGCTCTGTTTATGAAATCAGCAATGGATCCCGACTCGAGTGAAGCCGTGAAAAATGACTGCTCATGACCGTTCTCATAGCTTAAGACGATCTGGTTCTTCATCGCCTCGTACTGTTCCTTTTGTTTTGCCTTGGCATTTTCAAGGTCTTCCTGCAGCTTGTCGATGTCTCTTGAAGCATTTACGACCTTGGATCTGGTATCATTGATTTCAGCTCTGACATTATTGATATTGTTTTCAATACCATTGACATTGGACTGGATCTGTCCGGCTTCATTCTTCAGGTTATTAAGATTCTGAGAAGCGTCGTTTCTCCTGCTTTTGGCATCGGTCTCCTTCTTTTCTATCTCCTGCTTCTGCTTTTTTAGTTCATCCTGACTTTTCGCATCTGAGACAGACGAAAACATCACAGGAGACAAAAGAGCTGCCGTCAGAATCAAACATAAGATTTTTCTCAGTCTTGATTTTATTGTTTTATTTTTACTATACATATAAGCCCCCTTGTCTCTTAGTGATTCCAGTTCACACGTCCCCAGAATCTGTGAGCCCCTATGTCAAGGTATTCCATATTTGCTGACGGAAATCCGCGGCTTTCGCATACAGATACCGTTGTAAAGAAAAGATATGGTACGTTTCTGTATCCCGACAGTATCTTCTGAGCAGCATCTATGCAGTCCTGGTTTGGTCCTCTGTTGTAGATAGCCTGAAAGTGTCCGTCATCGACCGGAGAAAACTGCCTTGGTGAAAAGACCACACCGCTGATAGTATTTGGAAAATGGCTGCTCGCAACCCGGTTCATAATCACGCTTCCAACGGCGAGCTTTCCTTCTTCCGGCTGGTTTCCGGCTTCCGCCTGAATAATGGTGGCAAGGATCTTCGTCTCGTCTCCTGTCACGGCATACGGTATATCTGACATAGTCTCTTCTATCGATCCTGTACCCCCGAAAATATTCATGCTTTCTTCTTCGGCATAGGCAAGATAAAGCGCATCAAGCTGCTTCTCTTCTGCCTCATATGACGCCATCAGACTGTCAAACTGATCTGCCGTCAGCTGAGCTTCATTTACCTGACCCACCTTTGACATAAGAGCGGATCTTGCTTTGGCAAGAGCGCTGTCAAGCTTCTTCTGCTTTTCAGAAAGCTCGCTTGAGTAAGAATTCAGCTGGCTTTTTCTGTCAGCCAGCTCTGACTTGCTGTCAGAAATCTGCTTCTTAAGATCCTGATATTTATTGATCATCTCATCGTCGTATCGCTTCATGTCTGATACATAAGATGCTCTTGATACAAACTGCACCAGGGAACCTGAATTAATAAGCGATGTAAAAAAAGTGTCATTTACAGATGACTCATATAAGAGGACTATGCGCTCATTTATCTGTTTTTTCTGCTCTTCGGCCTTTTTCTCGGTCTCTTCGAGTTTTCTTGACAAATCTTTTATATCATTATTTGCAGAATTGATCTTTGACTGCATATCCCTGACATCAGACGTTACGGAACTGAAATCGTCGTTTATGTCAGATACGTTATCCTTAAGCTCTGACTGCTGTTTTTTCAGCGAGTCGAGTTTCTCATGCGCCTTTTTCTGCCCGGCTCTGGCACTGTTTTCCTTTTCCTTTATCTCTGTCTTTTTTTCGAGATAATCGGCTCTTGAACCGGTCTCGGCTCTCCCGATGAGAGCTGATGGAGGCAGGAAAAGAGAAATGATAACAGTAATCATTATCAATATGCATTTATATTTTATTTGCCCCTTATTCCCCATATTTTTATCCTATCTGCAGCTTGTGCTTACTGATTCGACGGCGACTGCCCCACCTCTGGTCACTTCGATCCTGTGAAACTCCTTCTTGAGAAGAGCCGTCAGCTCGTCATTTCTTCTTGGGGTAAGCGTTGATTCGAGAAGGACACTGTCTCCTCCTATATCTACAGGCGATACATTGCCGGATGAATTGCTGAAGACCTCTGCTATGCGGAAGACCTCCGCCTTGCCCTGATCATCGAGACCTGAGACTCTGGCATAAAGGATCTCATTCATGTGAATCGGCACGCCGGTAAGATCTATTACCTTTATTACTTCCACCATAGTGTTCAACTGCTTTTTGATTTGTTCAAATGTGATATCGTCGGAAGTAACGCAGATAGTCATGCGGGACACATCGTCCCTCTCCGTCGTTCCGACGGTAAGACTCTTAAGATTATATGACTTGCCGGAAAAAAGTCCTGACACCTTTGCCAGCACACCGACCTCATTTTCGACATAAAGCGCTATCCAGCGGTCAGACATTTTTTTCTTCATACCACTACCTCTAAAATATCACGGAAGTATCATATCATCTTCAGCTCCGCCAGGCTTCACCATGGGAAGCACGAGCTCGTCCGATGAGACTGCGAATTCTATAATAAAAGGGCGATCCAAAACTTTTTTTGACTCATTCAGTGCCTCTTCGATTTCGGATTCCTGAGTCACTCTGATTCCCCTCACTCCGTAGCTTTCGCCCCATTTGATAAAGTCAGGCTCGTATGGAGGACAGGTGCCGTGGGGTCCCTTGCAGTCAGGAGGACATGATCTGTTTTTCCTTAAGCATGTGATCGAATAACGCTTGCCGTAGAAAAGCTGCTGCTGCTGTCTGACCATGCCAAGATACTGATTATTGAAAATCATTATCTTTACTGGTACACCCATATTTACGGCTGTGGCCATCTCCTGCATATTCATCTGAAAACCGCCGTCACCGGTAATAAGAACCACATCAGACTCAGGAGAACCGATTGCTGCCCCGACTGCCGCCGGAAAGCCGAATCCCATTGTTCCCAGTCCGCCCGATGTGATCAAGTGCCTTTCCGGTCCCAGATGAGCAAACTGCGTCGTCCACATCTGATGCTGTCCCACATCAGTCACTATGTATCCTTTCGGATAGACCTTGTCTATTGCATTTATTATTTTCTGCGGAGTCATGCCTTTCTTAGGCATTTCCATGGGATGGTCTTTCTTCCATGACTCTATCTCATCCAGCCATTTCTTATTTATTGAAGGCTCTGCCCACTCAAGCAGCTTTTGAAAGGTAAGACCCGCATCAGCTGTGATCGGCACATCGACCACCACATTTCTGGATATGGATGAAGTATCAATGTCTACATGGATTATTTTCGCATGAGGAGCGAATTCATTCAGATCTCCTGTAATCCTGTCGTTGAATCTGGTTCCCACAGAAAAAAGGACATCACAGTGTGATACGGCCATATTGGATGCATACGAGCCATGCAGTCCCAGATCTCCGACAAACATCGGATCATCTGTATCTATAGCGCCGCGCCCCATCACCGTCGTGACCACCGGTATATTCATCCTGTGTGAAAGCTCTGTGAGTAAGGACTCAGCCCTGCTTATCCTCACGCCTCCGCCGGCCAGAATAAGAGGTTTCTTTGCTGACTTCAAAAGCTTATAGGCCTTCTTCAGCTGACCTATATGGACAGATGTATTAGGCTTATAACCTCTTATATCTACGCTCTCAGGATATTCGCTTTCTCCTTCGGCTTTCTGGATATCTTTCGGTATGTCAACAAGCACCGGTCCCGGTCTTCCGGTCGATGCTATATAGAAAGCCATCTTTATTATTCTTCCAAGATCTTTTCTGTCTCTCACGGTCACGCCGTATTTCACGACGGATCTTGTCATCCCGACTATATCAACTTCCTGAAAGGCGTCATTTCCTATAAGTTCCTGAGGCACCTGTCCTGTAAAGACGACAAGCGGTACGCTGTCATAGTGAGCGTCGGCGATAGCTGTAATGGTATTTGTTGCTCCGGGACCAGACGTTACAAGCGCCACACCAGGACGCCCGGTAGCCTTGGCGTATCCTTCGGCTTCATGAACAACAGCCTGCTCATGCCGTCCCAGAATCGTCTCTATCTTATCAGAAACTTTATAAAGCTCATCCGTCAGCTCGTTGATCATGCCGCCGGGATATGCAAAAAGCTTGTCTACATGCTCTGCCTCCAGAGCCTTTACAAATAATTTTCTGCCGGTTATATTCATAATTTCAGCACCACTAATTAATGTCTTCGTTCCCAAGTCGTATAGTGATAGACAATATCATAATATGTCTCTTCATCGGACTCAAAGGTAAGCTCCCAGTCAGGATCTTTTTCAAGATCCGGAAAATAGGCGTCAGCCTCATATGCCATATCGGTCCTTGTAACATATGCCCTGTCGCAATATGGAAGAAAAGATTTATATACCATTTCTCCGCCTATCACATAGATGTCTTCGCTTTTCCATCCATTCTCAATTGAAAGAGCCAGAACTTCATCGACTGATTTTGCCATATAGGCGTTCTTTACTTTATAGTCCGGATTTCTTGACAGCACAACAGTTGTCCTGTCCGGAAGCGG
The DNA here is from genome assembly GCA_900316665.1 of uncultured Lachnospiraceae bacterium. Classification (GTDB taxonomy): domain Bacteria; phylum Bacillota; class Clostridia; order Lachnospirales; family Lachnospiraceae; genus Lachnocurva. The sequence goes on along the minus strand of ONDV01000013.1, from coordinate 22,438 downwards.
TCTCTGTCCGGGAAAGCTTAAAAGCGTATGTCTTCCGCAGACCACTATTTTCCCTAGCGTATGCTGTCTGAAAAATTTCATATCGTTCGGAATACGGACAAGCAGGCTGTTTTTAAAACCTATTCCCCAGTTTCTGTCCGCGTTTACTATCAGATTCATAAAAAATCTCCCAAAATTTTCTGTAGATGTCAGATTGCAATAGGAATATCCTTTATCTGAGGCCCATGCTCATAGTCACTTACTATTATATCATCAGGCGTAAAGCTGTAGAAATCGTGTATTTCAGGATTCAGACTGAAATGCGGAGCCGGATAAGTCGGTCGTGAAATAAGTTCCTTTATAAGAGGCACATGCCTGTCATAAATATGGGCGTCAGCTATCACATGAACCAGTTCACCCGGAACCATCCCGCAGACCTGAGCCAGCATATAAACGAGGATAGCGTACTGACAGACGTTCCAGTTATTGGCTGCCAGCACATCCTGAGATCTCTGATTCAAAACGGCATTTAATATAAGCCGCGAATCTTTTCCTTCTGTTACATTGAATGTCATTGAGTAGGCGCAGGGCTGCAGTCTCATCTCCCAAAGTTCAGCCGGATTGTATATAGTCGTGATTATCCTGCGGCTGAAGGGATTGTTTTTCAGATCATATATGACTCTGTCAACCTGATCCATATAGAACTTCCCATCCTTGACCGTCACATGGGTCTCGTATGAATCACCGAAGGCATGTAATAGTCCGTCTTCTGTAATATCTGTATATAAATGACGCTGCTTCATCTGATAACCATAGGCCTTGCCTATGGAGCCGTTCTCATCAGCCCATTCATCCCAGATATGAGAATTGAGATCATGAATATTATTTGACTTCCTCTGCCAGATCCAAAGCATCTCATCACAGGCGGACTTCAAAGCCGTACGTCGAAGAGTAATTGCCGGAAATTCTTCCGAGAGATCATATCTGTTCACTACACCGAATTTCTTTATGGTATATGCGCTCGTACCGTCAGGCCAGTGGGGACGGACTTTCTCTCCTTTTGTAGATGTGCCGGTCTCAATAATGCTTTTACACATTTCAATGAAAATATCATCTGCTTTACTCATCACGTGCCTCTTGATCTTACGGTCTATGATCCTTCAATTTATTTTGCTTTTGACAAGCGCAAAATCAAGTAAACAAAGGATTCCTTACCGGTTCTATTCTTATTATTCAAGTGCCGAAAGTATCTTCAGCAGTCTTATTATTTTATCTCAGAATCAACGATTTTTCAATACATCGAGGTTTCAGTCCTCTGTTATGGATCTTAAAAAACGCCGTTTCTCCATGAAATGTGATATCAAAACTATTATCGTTATTATTGGAGCAGCAAAAATGGAATACGAAAGAAGGGAAACGGACAGAGCCGCATATCTTGCATCAGGATCGTTGTCGAATTTTCCCATCACCTGATGATATACGGTCTTTACAGATATGACAAGAAAAGCCGTATATAAATATACCGGTATCATAAATCCAAGCGGATGCTTCAGAAAAAAACGGATCCTGAAGGAAAGAGCAGCAATTATTATTAGTATCAGAGACTGAAGCAGAACAAGATATATGTTTCCGGGCGGCATCTCTCCATGAGAAGCAAAAAAACGGCGCCTGATCCTGCAGGGAATCAAAAGACCTGCCGTCAGCCCGAAAATATTAAGAATTAATATTATAAGAAATACCATCACTAGTCGCTTCTCCCGTCAATTACACGAATCTTTCCCTTATAAATGCCATCTACAGATAGTCCGTCTGAAAGAGCCTGCCTGATGGAATTTATTATTGTCCTGTCTATCTCCTGTCCCGGAATCAGAGCCGGCACACCCGGAGGGTAGACCGATACAATGTCTCTCGCGATAAGACCTGATGCGTCATAAAGATTCTCGTATCTCCACTTTTGCCTGGATGCAGCCGAAAGATCAAGCCTTATTTTTCTCTTTTCCGTCGGATTTCTTTTCTCTATTATACTATGATAAGCCTTGTCATCATATGCAGATTTTCCAGACCCGGAAATCTTTTTGTCTATTGCAAGAAGCGCACGGTATAACCATTCAAGATCAGATCTCGCAGTCGCTACGCTCGTCATGGCGAGACAGAAGCTGTGCATGGCCATCTCACATTCGATCATCTCATCTCTTAACATGTCAGAAAGAGCCTTGCCGGTAATTTTTGCCTTATCAGTAATAATTACTATTTTAGTCGGGTCTCGCCAGATTGCAGGATATCCTTCGATCACTCCCGGTTTCATTACCCTCAGAGATTTAAATGCAGATGTCTTTTCATAGAAGGTTTTCAGGTCAGAAAAAAAACGCTCTCCGGCATAAGCACCCTTATCTTTAATAAATGACAGGCATTCTGAAACCGACGATGTAAGAACATAAGAGGGAGAGCTTGTCTGGAAAATTCTTATGCTTTCCTCAAGATCCTCGTGATAAATGTTTGACTCATTTAAAAGAATACAGGCAGTCTGAGTAAGAGCCGGCAGGGTCTTATGCAGACTGACGACAGCCATGTCAGCTCCGGCTTCAATTGGATTATGGCAAAAAAGAGCCTTCCCGTCAGCATCGGAAAATACCGAGTGTGCTCCATGAGCCGCGTCTACTATCAGAAGAACTTTATTTTTTTTGCAAATATCAGATATTGCAGGAATATCAGATTCCACACCCTCATAAGTTGGGCTTGTTATTATTACTGCCTTTATTTGGCTGTCTTTTTCAAGATATTCATTTATTTCTTTCGGATCATATCCCATAGAGATTCCGTTCTCATCAGTAACAGGATCCAAAAGAAGCGGTATGGCATGGGAAAGCGCCAGACCATGCCAGACGCTTTTATGACAGTCAGCTGCTGTCAGAGCATGATCTCCGTCATGAAGACAGGTGTATATCATTGCCAGATTTCCACAGGTAGACCCACCTACTGATATATAGGCTCTGTCACAGTGATATAATCCGGCTAATTCTTTCTGAAGTGAAACATATATGTCACAAGGTCTGTTCAGATTGTCGAATCCATTTATTTCCGTAATATCGATGGAATATGGATCAGGCCAGGATGCCCGCTTCTCTTCACCGGGTCTCCTTCTCATATGCCCTGGCATATGCATGGGGATAAAACCCGACTTTGAATATTCATACAGCTTCTTATCGATACACATGATTTATCCGATCAAATCATTCTGGAAACGCGACAAATGCTCGTATGGCAAAATCAGCCTGCCACGATAAAGTCCGCATCCGTCATTCATTAAAATATTGCTGACGGCCGTGAACATGTTGACATTGCAGTTCTTTAATTCCAGATTCTGAAGATTATTAAGTCTGGTATAAGCTTCATCGTACCATTCCGAAAATCCCTCGGGAATAGCATCGTCATGACCGTTCTTTTTCTGGCCATTCTCATACGCCACATGATCGGCAAAACCTATCTCAGCGTAATCATCCATCTCCTTTGTCCTTATCTGCACCTCGATTCTGGTCTTGCTCGGTTTATCGAGAAAGGAGATATGAATTGATTTATACCCAAGCTTTGTAGGATAAGTAACATAATCCTTATAATACGGTCTCAGCTCTTCTTTTATTTTTTCAGAAGGATGTTTAAGAGCAAAAGGAACAATCTCAGGCTCAAACCCCCTTTCTCTGAGAAAATCCGGCAGCATATCTGCTATCTCATACAAAAATCCGGTCTCCATCGCGTTCATGTCACTTCCCACAGGCACATGGCAGACCGGCAGCGAGATCACTATCCTGTAGGCAATGATGTCTCTCACGTCAGAAGCGCGTGAGATGATGTAGTCGTCTGACGGTATCTTCTTGTCCTTATGATATCCGTCTTCAATGGCATTCATGACATATCTGTCAAATTTTTCCTCAGAACGGATAAGAGACTTTATTCTTCCCTTGAATGTGAACGCAAGAAAAGGGTATTTCTCCGCCATCAGCTTATAGAAATCGCGAATTCTCTGAGACTGCGATGTCAGAAAATCATTATGTTCCAGAAATTGTATGATTCCGGCTATATAATCAGCATGAGCCAGGTCGACCCTGTCAGATCTTGACTGGGCGTCAAGCCGCAGGTCATGCTCGAAATTGTGCATGATCTTTATTATGGTATCACCGTTGTACAGATAATCATTAAGTGTGATCATAATATTCTTCCTCAGGACGTCTGCATTCCGGAAGTCATTTCACAAAAAAAGAGAATGCTGACTCATCAGCATTCTCTATATATCGAGCGCGAAACGGGACTCGGACCCGCGACCCCGTCCTTGGCAAGGACGTGCTCTACCAACTGAGCCATTCGCGCTTAACTCGTGAGCTCTTATCGCTCGCGACTTGTATATAATACAGGACGATCAAGCTGATGTCAATAGTTATTTTTATTTTTTTTAAAAAAGATTATTACAGGGTCAAATGACACGCATAAAAGCATGCCATTTGACACAAAACCAGATCAATTCGATGAATCAGAAAGACTCTGACTGAATTTTGTAAGCTCAGACAAATCGACCTTGGTCGTGACAGGATTCTTCTCCCGCCAGTTATTGTAATAATGTCTGGCCGTAAATCCTATCCAGACCGCCAAAGCGCACGCTACCGCAGCAGCAATAAGAATATAGATCCTGGTCATAAATTTCTGCCGTTTTACGATCTTTTTCCTGTTACGCTTCAGTTCCTTATTTTTTTCAACTTTAGCCTGTGACATAAATTGCCTTCCATTTAATCATTGATCTGTCTTCTGCCTGCTCCGTCGCCCGGATCTGCGATATAGAATTCGCAGTCAAGACCTGTCCTTTTCTTGTATTCTCTTGCGATAACATCGCAGAAATCAGAAGTATTTTCTGATTTTACTATCGATACAGTGCAGCCTCCGAATCCACCGCCGGTCATCCTGGAGCCAAGCACATAAGGAAGCTTCCATGCTTCCTCGGCCAGCACATCAAGTTCAGGACATGATACCTCGTAATCATCACGAAGAGATACATGCGACTCATTCATAAGATGGCCGAAAGCAATAAGATCAGAATTTCTTAAGCATTCTACTGCCTTTATAGTCCTCTGGTTCTCTGAAACGGCATGCTTTGCTCTCTTCCTGCAGACAGGATCTGAAATTTCATCCTCATACTTCCGGAAAGTCTCGTTGTCGAGATCGCCCAGAGTTTTTATATCGCATACTTTTTTCAGATCCGAAAGTGCCTCTTCCGATTCTCTCCGTCTGTCATTATAGGCAGAACCGGCAAGCTTGTGCTTGACCTTCGAATTTGTAATGATTATCTTCTCATCAGTAAAATTGAGAGGAACGTATTCATATTGAAGGTTCGATGTATCCAGAAAAATGGCATTATCCTTTTTCCCCATGGCTGATGCAAACTGATCCATTATTCCACAGTTCATTCCGTTGTATTCATTTTCGGAATACTGCCCCATCCTGGCGCAGTCCACCATAGTCATGTCTATATCAAAAAGGTCCTTTATTATCACAGCAGCAAGTTCCTCGATCGAAGCTGATGCTGAGAGGCCTGAACCTGCCGGCATATCTGACTTCATTACCATGTCATATCCATGCGGAACATGAAAACCATTCTGCATAAATGCCCACACGACGCCTTCCTGATAATCATACCATAAACCGTTATCCTCAGGTGCAAATTCCCTGATGTTTTTCTCTATGACTCCGTTATCCGGATATGTAAGGTTGAACCAGCGGATAATGTCATCGTCCCTCTTTCTTGCCACGGCATAATTTCCCATAGTAAGAGCACATGGAAAGACATGCCCGCCGTTATAATCCGTATGCTCTCCTATAAGATTGACTCTGCCCGGCGCGAAATAGCCCCTTATATCTCCGCCTTCTCCAAACTTTTCTTTAAAAACTTTCAAAAGTTCCCCGAACATTTTATGCCTCCTTAAAAAAATAAAAAAACGCGCTCTTACATGTATAAACGATAATGTCTATCCGGCACCATCAGGCTCTGAGCATCCGATTCAGATGATTCCAGATTTTTTCAAGGCCTTCATGATCCCGTCATTCTCCGGACTGTCGGTGACGTATTCAGTGTATGGATCAAGCTCATTGGAATGATCCTTCATGGCAATAGCATGACGACAGCTTTGAAACATCGAAAGATCATTTGAAGAATCACCAAAGCAGTATGCATCATCGAGTCCGATTCCTGTATATTCAAGTGTTTTTATTAATGCGCTGCCCTTGCTGAAGCCCTTTGGTACACATTCAAAGAAGCCCTCGCCTCTGTCTATTATATCAAAATCAGAACCGAATTCTGATTTAAGTCCTGACATATCAGAAGCATCATCCGCCTGCAGACAGAACTTTGATATTTCATAGTTACTTTCAAAAGGCTGATGAGAAACAGCGCCTATTGCCTCAGTCATTGCCCGTATTTCATTCACGACAGGGAATCTCGACTTGCCTTCCCTGTAATGATTGCCGTCCGGGCCTTCGAGAATTATATCCACGTTATATTTTCTGTCCGCCTTGATAAGACGCTGTCTCAAGTCCTCCGGAATAATAAAGTTTTCCCTTATCTCTCCGTCGATCACGATCTCGGTACCGCAGCCTGCAAGGATTCCGTCCAATTCTATTTTTTTATCAAATCCATTCAGCATTCCCATGCAGCGACCGGAATTAATAAATACGAGACATCCTCGCTTTCTTGCCGCGGAAATGGCAAGGGACGCGCTCTTGGGCACTTTATGATCAGCCCCTAATAAAGTTCCGTCGATGTCGAAGAACAGAGCCTTTTTCATCAGGAATTCTCCTTCAGCATCTCGTCCATCGTATGCCAGCCGAGCACGGCGCATTTTGTCCTTGCAGGCATATGAGAAACATCTTCAAGAATGCCGGCCTCTCCAAGTTCTTCTTTTTCCTTATCAGTAATTGTTCCTGTTATCATCCTGTGAAAGACGTCCGCCAGATGCTCGGCTTTCTCGACCGGCTGCCCAATGATCAGATCAAGCATTATATCAGCGCTTGCCTGAGATATGGCGCAACCGTCTCCCTCAAATGAACCGTCCGTCACTTTTCCGTCCTCGACCTTCAGATTCAGAACAATATCGTCGCCGCATGAAGGATTTACTCCCTCCAGAGTCATATTAGCATCCGGCAGCTTATGCTTATGGAGAGGATGCAGATTATGGTCTGTAAGAATCTCATTGTAAAATGTATTATTTGCTGGCATATATATCACTCCTAAAAAACGCCATTAATCTTTGTATCCCATCTCACGCCTTATATCCGAAAGGCAGTCGATGAATTTGTCGATGTCATCCTCATCATTATAGAAAGCAAGACTCATCCTGGTGGATGACATGGTACCGATGAATTTATGAAGCGGCTGGGCGCAGTGATGACCGGCTCTGACCGCAATGCTTTTGCTTGAAAAAATTTCCGCCACATCGTGCGGGTGCACTCCGTCTATGGAAAAAGCAATGATGCCGTGATGTTCTCTGGGATTTTGGGAGCCTATAATGTGAACATGGGGTATGGCATTCATCTTTTCAAAGGCATATTCCGTCAGCTCATTCTCGCGTCCTTCAATCTTTTCCCATCCGAATCTCTTCATAAATTCAATAGCAGCCTGAAGCCCTACTGCTCCGCCCACATTCACCGTGCCCGCTTCAAATTTATGAGGCAGCTCCGCATAGGTAGCCTTCTCAAGAGTCACGGTCTCGATCATCTCGCCGCCATAGAGGAAAGGAGGCATCTTTGAAAGCAGCTCCTTTTTCCCATAGAGGACTCCTATGCCCATCGGAGCATACATCTTGTGACCGGAGAAAGACAGAAAATCCACATCGAGATCCCTTACATCCACTTTCATATGAGGCACGGACTGGGCTCCGTCACAGACAAAGACCGCTCCTGCTTTATGGGCTATGGCTGCAAGCTCCTTTATCTCATTCTCACGTCCGAATACATTTGACACCTGGGTGATGGCGACGATCTTTGTCTTGTCGGAAATCTTCTCCTTGAGCTTATCAGGATCCAGATATCCGTCCATATCAGGTTTCAGATATGTAATGCTTACGCCCTTCTCTCTTGCAACCATCTGCCAGGGGAGCATATTGCTGTGATGCTCGATAACTGTTGTTATTATTTCATCGCCGGCATCAAGCATATGCATGCCGTAAGAATACGCAACCAGGTTCAGGCCTTCTGTAGCGTTCCTTGTAAATACGATTTCAGACGGATCCCCGGCATTGATAAAATCAGCGACGGTCTTTCTCGCCTGCTCGTAAGCCTCTGTCGCGTCAATAGAAAGCTCATAAAGACCACGCATGGGATTTGCATTGTTTTTCTCATAATACTGCTGGACGGCAGCTACAACGCAAGGAGGCTTCTGAGTGGTAGCCGCGTTATCAAGATATACTATGTCCCTGTTTGTAAGAACCGGAAACTGCTCTCTTATTTTTTTATCTTCGCTTGTCATAAATTCATCTCCGAAGTCACTTCTTGTCCAGATAATCCCTTATCTCGTCTCTTGTCTTTGAATCGCGGATCCTGTCAGCCACAGCATCTACCCTGGCGCGTGCCATCATCTCGTTGACCTCGCTCGGATCGAGACCTCGCGATTCGAGATAAAACATAAGGCTGTCATCAAGTCTTCCTATGGACGCTCCGTGATTTCCCTCTACATCTTCTTCATCACAGAGGATCACGGGAATTGTGCGGTTTCCGATGGTATCGCTTAAAAGCAGGACATTTTCCATCTCATCGCCTTTGGCTCCGGCAGAGCCTCTTCTGAAATCAATCGTGCCTCGGAAGAGTTTCTTTGATTTATCTCTAAGCACTCCGTCGGCATTGATGTTGCAGACGCTCTTTTTTCCGGTATGATATGCTACATAATTCATGTCGAGGTTTGAATCGCCGCCAAGATCATAAGCAATGTCTACATTCAAATTCGACTTTTTGCCTGACAGGGTATTGTATGCGCCGTAATACGATTCATGTCCGCCCAGTATCAGCTGAATCAGGTCAAAAGATCCGTCGTTCTCTATTGTTCCGCCGATATCATTTATAAACCTGAATCCGCTTCCCAGCATCTGCACCTGGATCAGATGAAGAATTGCGCCGGGCGCTATATGATATCTGGTCTGAACTATAGAGCCGTTTGATGCTTCCTTTTCTGATCTGTATGTCATGATCACATAGCTCTCAGAATTTTCTCTGGCATATATATCAATAAGCGATACAGATTTTTCCTTCTCTTTAAAATTAAATTCAAGCCTTACCGGATCTTCAGGTTTTTCATTCTTCTCTATTATATATTCATGAACCGGAACGGAATTCCCAATCAAATCAGAAAGTTCCTTACCTATACCGGTCTTTTCATCTGACATTGCAGATATCTCTGACTCACGTACGCTGACCCCCGACGGTATGTCCTGCTCAATGATAAAATCCGAGCCGGACTCCACATCAGATACCACTGTCTCATTCATATGAAGCCAGTTCCATGTCAGCGATGGAATTCTATTTACCTTTATAGTCTTATTATCCATAATTCCTCCTGACATCAACCAATCGCGCCCTTCATCTCAAGTCTTATGAGATTATTCATCTCCACTGCGTACTCGAGAGGAAGTTCCTTCCCTACATTATCCGCAAATCCGCTTACTATCAGGGCTCTCGCGTCCTCTTCAGACATACCGCGGCTCATAAGATAAAAGACAGTCTCGTCTGAGATTCGTCCTATTCTGGCCTCATGTCCAACATCACACTGACCGGTCCTTATATCCATTGCGGGAATCGTATCGGATCTGCTTATATCATCAAGCATCAGAGACTGGCAGGATACGGATGACTTCGAGCGGACGGCCTTGGGGGTAATAACGACTGCCGATCTGAAAGTAGAGATGCCTCCGTCTTTTGAGATCGATCTCGTATTCACATAACTCGAAGTGTCAGGCGCGTTATGAACGACCTTGCAGCCTGTATCAAGATTCTGTCCTTTACCGGCAAATGTTACCGATGTGAATTCCGATCTTGCTCCGGCGCCTTCGAGAACGCTCATAGGATAAAGATATGACACATGTGAACCGAATGATCCGGAGATCCATTCGATCTTGCCGCCCTCTTCGACTCTGGCTCTCTTGGTATTCAGGTTATACATATTCTTGGACCAGTTTTCAATTGTAGAATAACGAAGCGTCGCATTCTTTCCGACAAAGAGCTCCACGGCGCCGGCATGAAGGTTAGCCACATTATATTTGGGTGCCGAGCATCCTTCTATGAAATGAAGATAAGCTCCGTCCTCTACAATAATAAGCGTATGCTCGAACTGTCCGGCTCCGGCAGCATTCAGTCTGAAATAAGACTGAAGCGGAATAGATACATGCACTCCGGCGGGCACATATACAAATGAACCGCCTGACCACACTGCTCCGTGAAGCGCTGCAAATTTATGGTCTCTCGGAGTAATGAGCTTCATGAAATGATCTTTTATCATATCCCCGTAAGGACCATGGAGAGCGCTCTCCACATCAGAATAAATGACGCCCTGCTCTGCCACTTCCTTCTTTACATTATGATATACGAGCTCGGAATCATACTGTGCGCCTACTCCTGCCAGACTCTGTCTCTCAGCCTGAGGGATGCCGAGCTTCTCGAATGTATCCTTTATATCCTCCGGCACATCCTTCCAGTCTGATTCCATCTTGTTATTCTTCGGACGCACATATGTAACGATATGATCCATATCCAGTCCGTCAATCGGCGGTCCCCATTCCGGGACATCCATGGAATTATAGATCTCAAGCGACTTCTGTCTGAAATCAGCCATCCACTGAGGATCATTCTTTTCCTTTGAGATCTGCTCCACTATATCGCTCGTCAGACCCTCTTTGAGTTTGAACGCGTCATCCTCAGAATATCTGAAATCATACATGCTCCTGTCTATGTCATGTACTTCAGCTTTCTCCTTCATATCAGGATCACCTCTCGTCTTCCTTTGCCAGATATTTCTCAAATCCGTTTTTATTGATATCATCGATCACAGAGCTGTCTCCGTCAAAAATGATCTTTCCGTCAGCAAGGACATGGGTCCTGTCGACCGCGAGAGACTCCAAGATCCTGGTCGAATGTGTGATGATAAGAAGGGCTCCGCCCACGGATTTCTTGTATTCTTCTATACCCTTTGAAACTGTACGGACAGCATCTACATCAAGTCCCGAATCAGTCTCATCAAGTATCGCAAGATCCGGCTTCAGCATGAGAAGCTGCAGGATCTCCGCCTTCTTTTTCTCTCCGCCGGAAAATCCGACGTTAAGATCTCTGTCGGCATAGGACGGATCCATATTAAGGATCTCCATTGTCTTCTCAAGTTCTTTTTTGAAGTCCCAGAGCCTTATATGCTCGCCGGTCTTATTCTCGATCGCCGTCCTGATAAAGTTTGAAAGCGATATGCCTGGTACTTCGATCGGATTCTGGAAAGAGAGAAAGATCCCCATCTTTGCAATCTTATCCGTGCTTAGATCCGTGATGTCCTCACCTTTAAACACGATCTTTCCTGCCGTCTTTTTATATCTGGGATCTCCCATTATGGATGAGCCGAGGGTTGATTTACCTGCTCCGTTCGGTCCCATTATGACATGAGTCTCACCAAGGCCTACCGTAAGATCCACACCATGCAGTATCTCTTTGTCCTCATCAGCAACAGATGTCCTTAAGCCAGATACCTTCAAAAGTTCTTCTGACATAAATTGTTCCTCCTTGATCTATTCTTCAGTAATTCCTAGGGAAATACTAGTAATTAATCCACGCCTATTATATCAAATGTTTTTGCTATTGCAAGAGATGTATTTTTTTTAATTCATAAAGAAGGTCGCCGATAAAATAAAGCGATCCGAAGGCTATTACCTTTCTCCCTGTCCTCTTCCCGTCAGCTGATGAAAGCCGGATGGTCTCTTCTGTGCTTTTACAGATATGGATATCTTTTTTATCAATGTAAACGCTGTACTCATTTGAAAGAAGATCCGGTGAAAGAGCCCTTTGATTTTCGACAGGTGATATATAGACAGTGCCGCAAAGGGGTGCCATGATCTCTACCATGTCCTTCATATCCTTGTCACGAAGGACCGCTGTCGCAAAGATATATTTTTCATCTCCGAAAAGTTTTATCAGGCTGTCATGGAGAGCCTTTACTCCCTGGGGATTATGGGCTCCGTCTGCAATTATTACAGGATCTTCAGACAGGATCTGCATACGTCCCGGCCAGGATATGGAAATAAATGCTTTCTTTATTTTTTCTCTGTCTTCTTTTGACAACTCATTAAATCCCTGAAAATCAGGTCCGTACTTCAACCGTAAGAAGGCGGCAGCTGCTGTAGTCAGGTTTTCTTTCTGGTAGGTTCCTTTGAGGGATGACGGATATTTTTTTACGATCTCCTCCGCGGCAGCGGAAAAGGAAGATTCCTCATTCATATCCACCGTCTCTAAGGAAAGCGACCCGGCCACTTTTCTAATGACGGCACGGGCTCTTTCATCATTTTCCGATAGTATAAGTACTGTGCCTTTCTTCAGAATCCCCGCCTTCTCATGCGCTATTTCTTCTATAGTATTTCCGAGTATGGCGCAGTGGTCGAGACCTATTCTCGTAATTATTGATAAGACCGGAGTTTCTGAAAGGCCGCTTGTGGAGTCATGCAGACCTCCAAGCCCTGTCTCAAGGATAACATAGTCGCACTTTTTCTCTTTGAAAAAAATAAGTGCCATGAGAAGTGAGTCGTCAAACATCGTGTCTTCAATATCATCCGGCAGATAATAACTCTTTCCGTCAATGGTAACGGTTCTTGAAAGTATCATGCTCCCGATACGCACCACATCTTCTCTTTTGATATCGGCTCCATTATATTTTATTCTTTCCGCGAAATCGACAAGATGTGGGCTGGTGAAAAGTCCGATTGAAAATCCATCTTCCCTAAGCAGCCTCTCCAGTCCTGCTGCCGTAGAACCTTTGCCGTTTGTTCCGGCGATATGGATTATCTTCATTCCTTTCTCCGGATGGTTTACGGCATCAAGAAAGCGCGATGTCACATCGCGCCCGTACATCCTGCCGAAGCGGCGCTTTGCTTCAATCGCGCTGACCACACTGAAATATGTGTCTGTATTATTTTCCATGCAATTCATATTTTGTCACACCACCATGATAATTCCGCCGTCATTTGCGTACATAGAGCTTACCCCTCTGGTGTTTACTATCACTATATCTTTGAAAGAGGCTTTCTTCTCGATTTTCTCTTTAAGAACCGTCACATCCCCTAATGCATTGCAATGCGAGATGGCGAGCACACGTCCGGCTGTATCGCCCGTCACCGAAAGCATACCGTCAACCATGCGATCCAGAGCCTTCATCATGCCTCTTGCCTGACCCAGCTGCTGTATCGTACCCTCGGGAGTTGAGCCCATAATGGGCTTGATATTCAGCGTATTTGCAATCATTGCCTTTAGACCGGACAAACGGCCGGCCTTTCTAAGGGTCTCCAGAGTTTTCAGAATGAAGAAAGTATGCTGAGACTGGATATATTTATCGGTTTCTTTCACGACCTCATCAAACGAAAGCCCTGCCTCTTCATATTCTGCTATCTTCCTTCCTATGAGAGTCTCGCCGATCGATGCACTCTTGGAATCGAATACATGGATATTCTTCGGAGGCATATCATCATCCTCCAGTTCCTCAAGATATATATCTCTTGCAAGACAGGCACTGTTATAGGAGCCGCTTAACTGGGAGGAAAGAGTGATGATATATATATTGTCATAATCTCCCCTCATGCTTTCTATATATTTTTCCGGAGACGGACATGCGGAATGCGGACTTGTCGGGCTGGCCGCCACTCTCTTTAAAAAATCCGCCTGGTCGAATGTCTCATCGTCAATTATGTCATGACCGTCTACCGTCAGCGTCAACGGTATCGATACGAAATGATCATCCCCGGTCATTTCCGGGAACAGCTCTCCGCAGCTGTCTATAAGGATACGGTACATAGTTTCCTCCGAACTATTCTGTACATATCGTTCTATTAAACGAGTGTCAATCGTACATATTGCCACTCGTTCTTTAATTTTACAGCAAAATCAAGGTCAGTGTCAAAATACCTTAAGTCGCTTTATCTGTCAAAAACAAATGTGAGAACTTTGTTTTCCTTGTCTTCCGTATAACTTACATTTCCGGCTTCAGGTATCGTATTCCTCAGTCCGTATTGCTCTACAAGATAAGAAAATGCGTCAAGGTAAGCCTCATCCGTTCCGAATCTCATTGAGCACTCGGTGCCGCCTGAATCCCACATTTCACGAAGGGCGTCGGCCTCTCCGATGCGGTCTTCTGACGGAAAGTAAAGTCCTTCTTTTACATAATAATTATCAATGAATTCATTGCTCTTCGGAATTTCAAAATTATCATCAGCAATATGAGTCTTGGAAAAGGTATCATAATCCGAATTAAGATATGCATAATTTATATGCTTTTTGATCTCGGTATTTATCTTGTATGTCCCGTTGCCCCAGGTGCTGTCCAAATAATAATATTTTCCGTCAAGTCTCACCAGATTCCAGGCATGCGCCTCACCTGTATAGGCTTTCCCGATCACAACGCAGGAGCTTACGCCAAGTTTTTTAAGAAGATAAGTCGTGGCATCCGCAAACCCCTGACATACAGATGACTTCTTCAGAAAAACAGATTCTATGGTCTGATTCTTTATGTCTCCCGTAGTCGTGTAATCGTAATCCACATTGTTTGCAAGAAGCTCATACACATATTTGGACTTTTCATAATCTCCCGCGTCCGTGCTTATACCGGAGAGCCATTCAGACGCCACGGCATCGATCTCTTTCTGCTTTTCTTCAGCTTCATTCTTTGTCATTAGATATTTGGGGTAAAATTTCGTCTCCGTTCCTCCCAGGAAGGACGACGTTGTAGTGTAGCTGTAACCGTGCACCCAGAAATATCCTGTATTGTCAGCCATAACACATTGATATATCTTTTCGATAAGCTTCGCATCGCTTGTGCTTAAGAGTGTCATCTCGTCATGGTTCTTTACAGCCTTGTCTATCTCCTTATATACGGTTCTCTGACTGTTTGTCAGAACGGAATAAGCATATCCGTCGGATGAGACATCACCCGATTCATCACCGATTATATTTTTTGCAGTCCCGGAAACAGATTGGGTCACATCAATTACCTTGTCTCTTATTCTGATTCCAAGGCCTTTCCTCCGTATCAGGAAAATGGCGATAACGACAAGGATTACGGCAAGTCCTCTTTTCCAGCCCTTACTCATATATACCCTCCGTCTAAAAAAGAGACGCGCACCGTAAAAAGTGTACGTCTCTTATGATAAATCACTGTAACTCTTACCTGAAAAGGTACATAACTTACAATGGTCTTTTCCGTATGTGATTATTTCACTACGGTCACGTTCACAGCCTGCGGGCCTTTCTTGCCTTCGGTCACATCATACTCGACCTCAGCGCCTTCCTCAAGAGTCTTGAAGCCGTCCATATTGAGACCGGAATAATGTACGAATACATCATTGCCTTCCGAATCAGATATGAAACCATAGCCCTTCTGGTTGTTGAACCACTTTACTGTACCTTTCATTGATAACATCCTCCAAAAACACTACGCCGGTCAACCTTAATTCCGGCCTGTAGAATGAGACTAACACAAGACTTTATAAAAGTAAAGTAAAAAGAATAAGGCTTTTTTCAATTTGCCTCCTCAAAAGCGATTTTTACCGACTCCATCAGCTTCGGAACAAAATTGTCGAATAAAGTCTCTGCGCTCTTGTCTATGGAAAACGTCTTCATGGAAACGCCTGTAGTGAGTATAAGCTTTTCTTGTCTGTATCTGAAATTAAGATACATACCGTTTACGGGATCAGGGTTATCTCCCGCAACTTTTCTTATAAGGTCAGACGGACAGCAAAGGATTATTGAAAATGAAGAAGGAAGATATTCGCCCATCATAGAGTCAAATAATATCTTTCTTACCATTCCGTATGGGATAAACTGTCCCTTCTCCAGAAGTCTGTTCAGTTTGTCATCCGGGAAAAAAGAGTCATTAAGCCTGCCGTTTAATGACAGTTCGACTTTGCCTTTTACAGACGCCTCAACCAGAAGAAATGTATCAAATGTATCTTCCGAAAGAAGTTTTTTCATGCAGGATGCGGTATTGATAATATTATACGCTTTCAATTTTATTTCTGTCCCGCTCTCTTTATCACTTCTCCTATTGCACCCGTGCCCTCGGAGAGAGCGCGGCCCACGCGGCTTATTGTAGCCGTAGACGCGTTTGTTTCATCCTGAATGTCAAGATATGTATGTCCCTCATCAAGCATTCTGGCCACGTTATATCTCTGCTCCATGGCAAAAAGCTCCGATTCGGAACAGACATCCTCAAAAAATCTGAAGCACTCATCCTCGTCTTTTAAAGTAAGAATAGCCTTATAAAGTTCCATTGAATGTTTTCTTTTTCCCTTTGCAGCCATAATGCCTCCCGTCAAATATTAAGATTCGTGCCATTGATCACCGGCTTTTCATCGGTTCTCATTTCAATAAGCGGCGCTCCTTTTCCGTTTATATAATCTCCGGTGATCGTGACCGTACCTATATTGTCATCCTTTGGAACCTCATACATTACATCAAGCATGAATTCTTCTATAATTGCGCGAAGAGCCCTGGCTCCCAGCTTTCTCTCTTTAGCTTTTTTTGCGATTGTGGATACCGCATCAGCCGAAAACACAAGATTTACTCCATCCAATGCCAGAAGCTTCTGGTACTGTTTCAGTATGGCATTCTTTGGCTCGGTAAGTATCCGGCAAAGTGTCTCTTCCGTAAGTGCATTAAAGGGGCATATTACCGGAAGACGTCCAATAAATTCCGGGATCATTCCGAATTTTCTCAAATCCTCGGCAGTCACCTTTGAAAGGATATTCTCATCCTTGTCATATTTATCGCCAAGCTCAGATACAAATCCCATCGATGAGCTCTTATTCAGTCTCTCCTTTATTATTTGAGACAAATCGGGAAAAGCTCCTCCGCAAATGAAAAGGATATTGGTCGTATCCACAACCGTCATCGGAACCATTGCATTTTTAGAGCTTGCGCCAATGGGAACTTCCACCTCAGAGCCCTCCAGAAGCTTCAGCATCCCCTGCTGCACAGCCTCACCGGACACGTCCCGCTGATTCGTGTTCTTTTTCTTGGCAAGCTTATCGATCTCATCAATAAATACTATCCCTGTCTCAGCCTTTTCGACATCATTATCAGCAGCTGCCAGAAGCTTTGAAATCACAGACTCTATATCATCGCCTATATATCCGGCCTCAGTCAGACTTGTGGCATCTGCTATCGCAAGTGGTACATCAAGGAGCTTTGCAAGAGTCTTTACCATATATGTCTTGCCACAGCCGGTGGGTCCGAGCATGAGAATATTTGATTTCTCGATCTCAATGGAATCCTGCGTGTTTGTCGCCACTCTCTTATAATGATTATAGACAGCTACGGATATGATCTTTTTTGCCTGATCCTGTCCAACCACATATTCATCTAACTTCGCCTTGATTTCGTGCGGATGGGGAAGCTTTTTTATGTCAAATACGCTTTTCTCTTTATCCTTTTTCTCTGCTGTTTTCTTTTTCGGCTGTCTTTTATTATTAGGAATCATTCCTGACAAATCGCCGAGGTTAAAAAAACCATAATTCAGAAGATCGGAGTTATTCAGATTATGGCTGTCATCAGCAGCATTTGTGCCGCCTCCGAATCCCAGATTCGCCATGGAATCAAAGGTCTTCTGCATGCAGTCCTCACAGATGGAGATATTATTGGGAAGATGTATCATCTTTCCCGCATCTTTTTCCGACCTGTGGCAGATATAGCAGAATTCTTCCGGCTTCTTATCATCATTGTTATTCGTATTCTGATCTTGCATTGATCCTCTTTCTATTTCAGACAAAACTTTTCTACATTATATTGGACAATCAGGACAAAAACAACAAAAAGTCTCCGCGATTGGCGGAGACTTTAATAAAGACCTATTATTACTGCCTGCGGGAAGCTGTTTCTGCAACAGATACCATATCGTTTATGGCTTCATCCATGGCGGTCCTGATGCTCTTCTGCTCATCCAGATGAGACGAGACATCGCTGATTGCATCATCCATGCTGCTTACTGACGACGTCGCATGATCCACGGAATTCTTTATACTGTCAATTGCACTATTTATCTTCTCGAATCTTCCGTCAATATCCACTCCAAGTCCGGCAAGCTGATCCATAGTCTCCTTCATGCTGTCGATGACGCCCTGAGTCTCTGTGATGTTATCATGAGACTGCTTGATCGCTTCCTTTGTCTCATCGATCGATCTTACCAGACGTTCGTTATTTGAATTAAGTTCTTCCATCGACTTTCCGATAGATACGACCAGTTCCTTTATATCAGTTGACAGCTTATTGACCTGGGTTGCCACAACGGCAAAGCCCTTGCCTGCCTCGCCTGCCCTGGCCGCCTCTATTGAAGCATTCAGAGCCAGAAGATTTGTCTGAGCTGCAACCGAATTTATCTGGTTTACCTTTTCCTGAATATCATCGAAGCTGGACTGGAATTCATCGAATACCTTCTGGACTTCTTCGATCGTCTCTGATACGGAATTGGATGACTTATCTACCTTTTCCATATCGTCATGAGTATTGTTTGCAGTATCCGTCAGATTCTTGATCTGATCTGTGAGTCCGCCGATTGAATCTCTTGTACCCGAAAATTCATTGCTGAATTCATCTATCGAACCTGAAATCTCATCATATCCGCCTGATATATCGGCGAACGTGTCTGATATTCTCTTGATCCCGTCTGTCACATCTTTCTCACCTGCTATCAAAAGATCGCGCTGTTTCTGTGCCTTCTGACCGGCTGTGAGAAGTTTTTCCGTATCTACGGCAGGTTCCTTTTCAACTGCAGCTGAAATTGTCTCAGGCTGAACCTCAGATTCTTTTCTTCTGAATAATCCCATTTACATTTCCTCTTCCTAAATCATCTAATATCAACTGATAACGGATACTCATCTCAATATCTATATTTTAATAATATTTGTGCTGAAATTCAATGACAAAATGTGCTAGACTCTTTCCGTCAGCTGTTTTAAAAGTCCTTTGACACTGCAATGATCTTTTGATATGCCGGGACTCGCATGTTTTCCATGCATGGTTTGACTTTTGACACTGTAATCATACAAAGGAGAAAGCAATGTTCATCCAGCTTAACGGACAAATAATAAATTACGAGAAAACAGGCTCCGGTCGTCCCCTGATTCTGATTCACGGCAACGGAGAGGACCTGTCAATCTGGGATGAACTTACCCATGCGCTGAAAGATGAATTTACCATATACAGACCCGATAGCCGCGGCCACGGAAAAAGTGCCGATCCGGGTGTCCTCCACTACACCGATATGGCCGATGATATTATAAATTTCATCACTTCTCTTGAGATAGACCATCCGATCCTTGTGGGGTTCTCTGACGGCGGCATCATATCACTCATGACAGGAATCAAGAGGTCAGATCTCCTCGGCGGAATAATATCCTGCGGAGCCAACCTGACTCCTTCAGGAATAATGCCGCATGCCCTTAAGGAAATCAAAAAGCGGGCAAAAAAGAATAAGGATCCATTTGATATACTTATGGTGAATGAACCTGATATCAAAGATTACGAACTTATAAAAATAAGCGTGCCTCTTCTGGTCATAAGCGGAGAATTCGATATGATAAAACGCTCTGAAACCGATAAGATAGTATCCTCTGTACGCGGTTCCCGAAAGCTTATCATGCGGGGAGACGATCATATGAGCTACATCATCCATTCTGACCGTCTGGCTCCCATAATAAGAGAATTTACAGGCTCAATTTCCTGAGATCACATCATCCATGCCATAAAGACCTGCAGGCTTATTCATTAAAAACCTTGCTGCTGACACAGCGCCTGACGCGAAGATATTTCTGGAATAAGAAGTATGCTTTATTTCTATTACTTCATCATTTCCTGCGAATATCACTTCATGCTCGCCGGGAAGAGTGCCTGCCCTTACCGATGAGATCCCTATTTCGTAAGGATCTCTCTTTTCTCTTCTCTCATGTCTGTCATAGACATAGTGATATTTCCCTTCCATTGATTCATTTACGGCATCAGCCAGAGCTTCTGCGGTTCCGCTCGGCGCATCAAGCTTCCTGTTGTGATGCTTCTCAACTATCTCTGCGTCGAATCCGGCGTTCAAAAATACCGGAGAAACTGACTTCAGCATATTTATTATTGTATTTATTCCCAGAGACATATTTGCCGAACGAAGCACGGCGGTCTTCTCAGCTGTCTTATTTACAAGTTCGATCTGATCGTCAGAAAGACCTGTGGTGCAAAGAACCACCGGCATCTTCTTTCCGGCACACCAGCTGAGAAGCCCGTCTACAGCAGCTGCTGTGGAGAAATCTATTACAACATCAGCCGTCTCTTTAACTTCATTTATATTTTTATAGACAGGAAAATCAAAGCCCTCTGCCATCTTGTCAACGCCGCAGACGATCTCGGCGTCCGGATTTTTTTCCACTATATCCATGACAGCGCGGCCCATATGTCCCAGACCATGTAAAATAATTTTCATCTAAAAACACTCCCGACAAAACTCAAAAATCCATTACTTCAAAATACCGTAGTCTCTCATTACTTTCTCAAGTACAGCAGCTTTGCCTTCTGACATTTCAAAAAGCGGAGCTCTGAGAGGTCCCACATTAAGTCCCATGAGGTTCATGGCTTTCTTTACAGGGATGGGATTGACCTCTGAGAAAAGCGCGTCAATGAGAGGCATCATCTTGAGCTGAAGCTTTCTGGATGTCTCCGTGTCTCCCTCAAGATATGACATCACGAGCCTGTGCATATCGGCGGGCGCCACGTCGGATACGACAGAGATAACACCCTTCCCTCCCAGCGAGAGAAGCGGCACCACCAGTCCGTCCTCGCCGGAATAGAGATCGATCTTGCCGTCGAGAAGATTCATCATATGGGAAGTCTCCGCAACATCTCCGGTCGCGTCCTTTATTCCTACGACATTTTTGTTTTTGTCTACGATCTTCTTTACGGTCTCAGGCAAAATATTGACGCCTGTACGTCCGGGGATATTATAAAGAACGATCGGAAGCTTTGTGGATTCGGCAATCATAGAGAAGTGACGGACCAAACCATCCTGTGTGGACTTATTATAATAAGGAGACACCACAAGCACTCCGTCCACTCCTGCCTCCTCAGCCTCGTGCGTCAGCTGAATGGCTGTATCTGTGCAGTTTGATCCGGTTCCGGCTATCACCGGGATCCTGCCGTGAGCAAATTCCACTGCTCGCTTTATTAATGTCTTGTGCTCCTCCATGGTAAGCGTGGAGCCCTCGCCTGTCGATCCCACAACGACTATACAGTCGGTGCCTTCCTTTATCTGCCAGTCGATAAGCTCCTCAAGCTTGTCATAATTTACATCCTTTGTATCATTATTCTTCATAGGCGTAATTATCGCTACGCCGGCGCCTCGGAATATGCTCATCCCTTGCCTCCTGTTTATTAATATCCGGATCCCATGTCCGGTTTAGTATGATTATACCATGATTGCAGCGTCAAAAATACCTTTTGCCGCTCATTTATTTAAGTCTGATCCCGCTGCTTCTCGGAAACTATATTGTATACTTCATCAGCCTCCTGCCTGATCGAATCCGGCAGATTCCTTCCTGTCATTATAACAGAAGCCATCAGGCTCTTCGCTTTAAGTATTCCTGTAATGTCATTTTCCGTCGCCATGCCTTCCTCAGGAAGACCCAGCACCTCATCAAGCACGAGAAGGTCGCATTCATCTGTAGCCAGCACTTTTCTGGCATAATTCAGACCGTTTTCTATGTTCTGTTTCTCTTCCTGCTTTTCCTCGTCATTAAGATCGTCGAATCCTTCCGGACTTCTCTCAAATCTGAAGAAGCGCACCTCGGGTTCCAGCCGTTTCAGATACTCGCTGTCAGTCGATCCCTTCATAAACTGGATCACTATAACGCTGCTGCCGTTTGATGCCGCGCGTATCGCGTTTCCAAGCGCCGCGCTGGTCTTACCCTGACCATTGCCATAGTAGACCTGGATCTTGCCACGTTCCATTTTTCATTTCCTCCTTAGCAGTTATATCTGCAATATCACGGAATATATCACATTATTGCTGATATGTGAAGTTTTGCTTTTTCAGTTGATTACAAAAACTTCCCACATATGCAACGAAAAACTTCGTTGCAAGGATTCATTCGCTTTTTGCCAAGAGATGTCACAGTGGTGGCTCACAAGTTGTGTTTTTCTGTTTGCTCGCACGCGCTTATTAGCGGCT